>JANMVK010000813.1:0-1337 GCA_031392725.1 Pseudobdellovibrionaceae bacterium | reverse complement strand
TTCAGCCGTTTGCACCATCGAGATACCGTCGTTGGCGTTCCGCTGAGCGGCGCCGTAACCCCGGATGGTGGATTTTAATGTTTCGCTGATGGACAAGCCAGCAGCGTCGTCGGCAGCTTTAGTGATCCGGCTGCCGGTTGCGAGTTGTGCAAAACTCTTTTGCACTTCACGCGTGGAGTTGCTCATTGAACGCTGCGCCGCGATCGACGAAATGTTCGTACTAATTCTCAGACCCATAGGGTCCTCCTTTAAACAGTGTGGTCACATAGACCGGCTCCCCTCGCATGCTTGAACCTACTCAAGGCCTTAGCGGAGGAAAGCGCCACATCCCTGCGGCTTGGGTTGAACACGTTGGAGCAGTTGATAAATCCGCGTTAAGGTTACAAACGAGTTATTCTTCCAGGCAGTCACACCCAGCAGCACTCTCGCCTTACGAAACCCATTCACTGCTTCTCAATGCATGACTAGTTTTTCGGCGAGGTCCGGGCGAACTAAAGTCGCGTCGAGTAGATCTAGACCATGGTCCATTTAGAACTGGACCTTCGGTTGGGAAATGATTGTGAAATCTAATATTAATAGATGACCGGGTGTGTTTGGACCAAAGGGTCACAGACTGGCCTTGGACTAAAGGGCGTCAGACCTTGGTGATGTTACTTGGTGGCGACGGATGGTCTGAGAACTTCAACCACTTCCGAAAAACGCATGGGGGACGAGAACCATCCGCACAGCGCTCCTTGCTCCATTTTTACTTTCAGCGTGGCGAGCACCAGCTGTTCCTGCTCCGGGCGCACCGCTAAGGCTTGAAAAAGTCTTTGCGCCTCAACGTAGGCGTCGCGGACGCCATTGGAGTAATCAAAATATATTTTGTAGGTTTCATTGGCTTCGGACAGTTTGGCGTCAGGAGAGGAGGAACGGGCGAAATCCATATAGGCTTGACGGTAGACTTTCACGCAGGCCGGGTCTTCCGCTCTCGCTGAGAGCCCACCAGCCACCACCAACAACAGCACCGCCATCTTCCCAACCACGATCACATCCTTGTTTGGCCTCTTGAAAATGCGAATCTAGTGCCAGTTTGAGCGGTCGCTGAGTGCAGTTGGCCGCGATTCACAAGGTGCAATCGTTTAATCATTAGCCACACTATGTGAACGTTACAATACGCCCGGCTGGCCCGACCTTTGGTCAGGTTGATAAGCTAGGCATAAATGCCGAATATGTATAAAGGAAAACAAAAATACATGACAATGCTTCGCCCCGTTTTGAACATCTTGGTCAGCCTTCAGTTGATCCTCTCGCCCAATATAATATGGGCCAAAGGTCAGCCCAACGCCGCCGCCCTG
>JANMVK010000326.1:0-1477 GCA_031392725.1 Pseudobdellovibrionaceae bacterium | reverse complement strand
AAGTATTTATCAAATGCAGACATGGACCCATCCTTAATCGCCTCGCAGGGCGCGACCAGAATCACATGTATCTTTTCGGGAAATTTTTGCCGGGACTTGAGGTACGCCGTTACTTTCCTGGAAACCGCGCGTCGCCTCGGCGACGCGCAGTTTCCAGGAAAGTAACGGCGTACCTCAAGTCCCGGCAAAATTTTCCCGAATAGAGACATGTGATTCTGGTCGCGCCCTGCGAGGCGATTAAGGATGGGTCCATGTCTGCATTTGCTAAATACTTGATGTTGTTTCTGATCAGCACCCCGGCGTTCGCCGAGCTGACCATTTTTGATGTGCGCAAAAACTTGCCGATGTCGGACAGCGAAAAAGTATTCCGCGATTTTTATGTCAACGGCGGAACTGAATCCGGAGTGACTCGCGGAATGATCATCACCGTTCAGCGGCGCATGCCCTTGTATGACAATTATCAAAACCGCAGCGCCGGCGATTTGGATTTAAAAGTGGCCAAGATTAAAATCATTCACGTGCAAAAAGGATTGTCGGTCGCGCGCATTCACACCGAATACGACCGCGCCACTACGCCATTGCTCGAAGACAATTTTATTATGGTCGGTGACCGCCTGGACCTCGCCACTGCGGTACCGGACAAAAGTGACAAGGCCTCCGGCGAATCCGAAGGTGTGAAAGATCAGGCAGCCGACACAGCGCCTCCACAACCTCTGGCAGCCTCCATTCCGCGCGGCCAAATTGTTGTTAACTCTGTGGAATTGTCCTCAGACTCACACAAGGCCACTCCCCAACTTCCAGCGAATCTGGAAGTTCCGATTCAGCAATAAGACCTTGCTTGACTAGGATACATAGTATGGCTAAGTATCTTGGTTATGCAAGTCACTCTCGATAATTGGAAAGTACAAGTTAAGAAGGGCTACCTCGAGTTTTGCCTTCTTCTTTTGATCCGCACCTATCAGCGGATGTACGGTCTTGAGCTTTTGGAAAAGCTTGGGTCGCTGGAAATGCCCCTTAAAGAGGGAACCTTATATCCGTTGCTCAACCGTCTTTGCGATGACGGCCTGTTGCACTCCCACTGGGAAACGCAAAACGTAAAGGGCCATCCGCGCAAGTTCTACTCGCTAACCAAGTTGGGCGTGCAAACGCTCACTGATATGGAAACCGAGTTTCTCCGCATGACTGATATCGTTTTAAAATTACAAAATCTAACCCGAGGTAATGCATGAACAAGGAACTGATCATCGAACACTATTTGTCGCAACTGGACCGCGAACTTCAGGCGTTGCCCACCGGCCAGCGCGCGGAGATCATCACCGAGATCCGCTCGCATATTTTTGAATCGATCGAAAAAGATCCCGCTAAAAAAGTGCAGACCTTATTAGACGATATGGGCACGCCGCAAACGGTCGCCATGCGCTACCTGGAGCAAAAAGGTGTGAAGTACTGGGCGCCGAACCGGGCGCGCAACTGGTTG
>JANMVK010000746.1:0-1034 GCA_031392725.1 Pseudobdellovibrionaceae bacterium | reverse complement strand
CATGGACGTGGAAAGTGTCACGAAGCTGCGTTAGACTCTCAAACCGATTCAATCGGAAATGAAAGTGGTGCGCAATACTCTCGCAATCCGGGCTCTAGCTGATCACCCGAGCTTGAAGCCGGTTCTTGAAGACAAATTTGTTGGCACTAACGCCATCATTTTTGCCTATGAAGATCCGAGTGCAAGCGCGAAAGCTTTGACGGCTTTTGGTAAAGACGTCGAAGCCTTTCAATTGAAGTCAGGCGTAATGGATGGCGGGTTACTGGATGCAAAAGGCATCACGTACCTGGCGACATTGCCTGGCAAAAACGAATTACGGGCTCAGTTATTAGGTCTGTTCGCGGCACCGATGACGAAGTTCCTTGGAACTTTGCAAGCGGTTCCCGAAGGATTTGTACGAGTTTTGAACGCACAAAAAGATAAATTGGAAAAAACTTAAATTAATTTACAGGAGTTAAAATGGATACCACACAATTGAAACAGACTTTGTCCGCAATGCCCGTTATGGAACTGGCGAAATTGATCAAGGAACTCGAAACCGAATGGGGCGTTAGCGCCGCAGCTCCGGTTGCGATGATGTCCGCAGGTCCCGCCGCTGGTGGCGCTCCCGTTGAAGAAAAGACCACTTTCGATGTGATCTTGACTGAAGCCGGTGCCAACAAAATTAACGTAATTAAAGAAGTCCGCGCTCTCACCGGCCTTGGCTTGAAAGAAGCCAAAGACCTCGTAGAAGGCGCTCCGAAACCTTTGAAAGAAGGCGTGAGCAAAGACGAAGCGGCTAAAATTAAGGACGTTCTGATTAAAGCAGGCGCCAAAGTCGAAATTAAGTAATTGTTTTTTTAGAAGTTTACATAGGGCGAAGGCCTCACAGCCTTCGCCTGTTTAAGACCCTTTGGTGCGAGCTTTAGTTCGCGAAATGATTTGATGTAGGGAGTTCGCCTCGAGGCGAACTCCGATGTTAGAGGAGTGAGGATGAAGACGAACCCGGTGACCGCTTCGAACCTGCGACTGCGCAGGAGTTTTGCTAAGACAAA
>JANMVK010000701.1:0-3420 GCA_031392725.1 Pseudobdellovibrionaceae bacterium | reverse complement strand
AAAGCCAATTCCGCTGGCTCCGCCGGTAATTAAAATCGTGTTTTTAGTCATTTCCATAGGACCTCCAGGAGATTCTCAATTGGTATAAAGAATCGTTGGGAAGCCGGGATGACGCAACTAGCTTCCGTTGCGGAAGCTGGTCGCGTCATTGATGTCGAATATCCGATCAGCGGACAGCTAGTTACGTCCCTGCAAATTCAAATCATTTGAGGCCGGGCACCAAACTTGCTATTTCTAAATGCATGAAGCGCCGGACAAAGACTCTAAACAAACCCATTCGTTCAGCGCAGGTTCCGGCGACGGCATCCATGTTGTATGAAATGGAGGACCGTCTGACTCACAAAATGGATTCAGGTTTTCACAAGATGAGATCCGAATTCAGTGGGTTATTTGGTGGAATGAAGTCGGAGATCACTGGCATGAAGTCGGATATTAGCGGCATGAAGTCCGAACTGCACAGAGTGGCCCTATTGGTTGAAGAACAAAATGCGCGCAACAGGTATGTGATGGACGGTTACACACAAATGTACGAGCTCCTAGCCAATCAATCCGTAGTAAAAACCCACAAATAATCCGCACGCTCGCCGTATTTGGGATCCGCTTTCACCGCATCGGTAAATGACTCTTTAGACGTGATTGCCACCTGAATCATACTTCGCACATCAGGCGCGCCGTAACGTTTTAACCGGGCGGGCAATCCATGATTAAACTCCGCATGGAACTCTCCGACGATGATCGTAATTTGGTCCAACGGAGTATGCCGCCGAGTCGCCCGCCATGCCATGGTGTCGTCCCATAAACTCTGCGCCCAAAAATACTTTGCGATTTTATCTTCCGGCACATGGCCGTTCATGGCGTCGTGAAAGCGTTCAAAGTATTCCGGACCGCCGCGCTCCCATATCAGCGGCAAATACGAGCGCTCGTCTTGGGTCAGAGAACCCGGACCATCGGTTGCCACGTGATGGGCGATTTCGCGGGGAATATTTAGGGCTAATGTTCCGGGATTCGCCGTCGTGATCGATTCGCGCATCAGCCGGCCGTAGGGTTCAAAAGGATTGGCACCCCATTTTACCGACTTCAAAAACTCAGTTTCGGTGATCTTAGCGGTGAGGAAGTCGTTGACGTGGACTTGGTCGGTGTAATCGAGAAATTCCATTCCCAGCTGGGCATTGAAATAGCGCGTAGCCGCTTCACGATTCATTTGTTTAAGCCAACGCAACTGATTGGCGTGGTGGAGAATGATCGCAGGCTCATTTTCATTGGCCTTGGTGACGTGCTGTTCGCCCAAAACCACGAAGGTTCCGGGGCTCACCGCCGCCACTGCCTCCGCGAGTGTGAGCCAAATTTTTTTGCGGGTGTCGTATAGGCCTTCTTTGGTGGGAGTGGGAATCACATCGGCTTGCGCGGCCAGAGACACCAAACACAATAGTGCTAACAAACCCCTCATAAACACTCCCCCCGGATGTGATGAATGACGCATCGATCCTTTGCCGGACCTGGCGATTTTGGAACAATTGAGTATGTCTGAAACCAAGATCGATTTCCATGATTTTCACTGGCTGGATATTTCCAATCCGACGCCTGAAACTCTGGAGGCCATGGCGAAGACCTATGAACTGCATCCCACTTCGGTGCAGGATTGTTTGCAGCCGGATCATTTGCCTAAACACGAAACCATTTATGATGTCTCATTTATCGTGCTGCGCGCCTACGATAAGGAATGCCATCAGGCGGCCGATACGGTTCAGGAGCTGACCCGCAAAGTCGCCGTGTTTTACTCCGAGAAATTTGTCATCACCGTTCACCGCCAGGAAATGCCGTTTTTCGCAACGCTGATTGAGAAGTGGAGCAAGCGGGCCAAGGGCGATATGGGCGTGACTCCGGAGCATATTCTCGGGGATCTTTTGATTGAGGTGGTGAAGACCTACGACCAGCCCGTGCTCGAGTGCATGGACAATCTGGAGCAATTTGAAATGGAAATTTTCGGCGCCGGGACTCACAAAAAATTCCGCCTGCAAAATGGATACTATCTGAAGCGCAAGGTTTCGGTGTTTAAGCGCATGCTGCGCGCCACATTGGACCCCCTCAACCGCATTATGGCGGAAGGGGAAGCCGATCTGCAGCCGCACTTCCAAAACGCCAAGGACATGATCAATGACATTTACTTTTACGCCGATGAGATCTCGGAAAGCCTGGCGGCCCTGCTCAACCTGCACATCTCGCTGGCCTCGCAAAAAACCAATGAGGCCTCCCGCCGCACCAATGAAGTGATGCGCGTACTCACTATCTTCAGCTGCTTCTTCTTGCCTATCAATTTCATCGCGAGTATTTACGGTATGAACTTTGAATTTATGCCGGAGACGAGATGGCCCTACGGATATTTTTTCGCACTTGGAATGATGCTCACGGTAGTCGTTTCTATTTTCCTGTGGTTCCGCAAAAAAGGCTGGCTCAAGAGCCGCAAAGCTTTTTGAGATCCGATGATCAATAAAACAGCTGTCACCGCAGTCGGCGAACTTTTGTTCGCGGCCATCCTGTGGGGCTTTGGCTTTGTGGCCTGTGTGTGGGCGCTTAAGGCCGTCGATGCTTTTGAGCTGACGTTTGTCCGTTTCGCTCTGGCGTCCGCGTTGAGTCTCCTCATCATCGCTCCCAAACTTAAAAAGAAGAATATGCTGACAGCCGCCGAGATGGTGCGCTGGAGCTTTTGGCCGGCGGTATTTTTATTCGGCACCCTGGTTTTTCAAACGTGGGGTTTGCATTACACCACGGCCACCAAGTGCGGATTTATCACCACGCTCTACGTGGTGTTTGTGCCGGTGCTGGAATCCTTCCATATGAAACGCAAAATTCCGTGGACGCTGTGGAGTTGCGTGGGGGCGGCGTTGTTTGGAACTCTTTTGATCGTGAATGTGCAGCTCGACTCGATCAACTTGGGCGATGTGCTGACTTTTGTGTGCGCGCTGTTCGCCTCTTTGCAAATTTATTATATGGGACTGATCAGCCCCAGGGTGAAGTCTCCATTCACGTTCAACACGCTTCAGTCGGTGTGGTGTTTGTTGTTCTCCATTCCGTTTTTATTCCACGACAATTTGCCGGCGAAGCTACTGAATTTCACGTCGTGGCCAGCGACCGCCATTGCCGGCGTGGCGTCCTTGGCCTTCTGCTCGACCGTGCTGGCGTTTTTCCTGCAAGTGAAGGCTCAGGCCAGCCTGTCGCCGACGGTATCGAGCTTGTTGTGTCTGCTGGAGTCGCCGTTTTCAATGATCTTCGCCATCGCGCTACTCAACGAATCCTTGGGCCCGCTGGAAGCCGTGGGCGCCGCGCTGATTTTCCTAAGCGCAGTCGGAGCCAGTTACCTGGAATCGACCGCCAAAAAAAGAAAATTAAAATAGGCACCCGCCGCTTTTTTGCAACTGTCGG
>JANMVK010000693.1:0-3310 GCA_031392725.1 Pseudobdellovibrionaceae bacterium | reverse complement strand
TGCAGCAGGCGCTGCTCAAAATTCTCGAGGGCACCGTGGCCAATTTGCCCCCTAAAGGCGGACGTAAGCATCCCCAGCATGAGTTAATTCAGGTCGACACGACCAACATACTGTTTATCGTGGGCGGGGCTTTCGTCGGGCTTGATAAAGTGATCGAAGGCCGCATTTCCAACCGGTCCATGGGAATTCAAGCGGACATTAAATCCAAAGAAGAAAAAGTAGCCAGCAAAGAGAACCTGTTGCAGAAGATTGAGCCCGACGACTTGGTGCGCTTCGGTTTGATTCCGGAATTTATCGGACGCTTGCCGTCGATTGCCGTACTGGATCCTTTGGATGAGGCCGCGTTAATTGAAATTTTGGTTAAACCAAAAAACGCGCTAACCAAGCAATACCAGAAGCTGTTCTCATATGAGGGCGTGGATTTGAAGTTCGAAGAGCTGGCTCTCAAGGCTATTGCCCAGGAGGCCATTAAGCGCAACACCGGCGCACGTGGTCTCCGCGGCGTGATCGAGAGTGCGATGCTAGACATTATGTTTGAAATTCCCTCAAAAACCAATGTCAAGGAATGTGTCATCACAGCGGAAGTCATTCGTGGCACCGCTAAACCGCAGTTGGTTTTAGGTCAGCGCGAAGCGAAACCGCCTACCGCAGGATCTCCGGGAGATTCCGCCGAATCCGCGTAGTCCAAACGCGGTTCGGCCAAATCGGTTAGTGCCGAACAAGCGACAGCGTAAATTCTTACTTTGACCGCAAAGTCTTTTACCCTCAAAATGTAATCAGGGTGAGGCTTTGCCCGCCAAAGGAGATTCCATGAGCACAACTTCAGGGTCCGGTGGCGCACAGAAGCTCCCGCTTCTTCCGTTGCGTGATCTGATAATCTTCCCCCACATGATGATGCCGTTGTTTGTCGGCCGCGAAAAGAGCATCAACGCTCTTGAAGAGGCAATGAGCAAGCAGACGGACATCGTGCTGGCCGCCCAGCGGGATGCGAAGACCAACAGCCCTGAGCCCAAGGACATCTACTCGGTGGGCACGGTGGGCACCATCATCCAGCTGCTGAGGCTGCCTGACGGAACGGTGAAAGTGCTGGTCGAAGGCAAACGCCGCGTTCGGATTAAAGACTTTCTGCAGACCGACGGTTTCTTTATGGTCGAGTGCGAAGACATCGTTGAGACCACCGCCAACGAAACTGAAGCGAAAGCCCTGGTCCGCTCGGTCAAATCAACTTTTGAAACTTATGTAAAATTGAACAAGCGCATTCCTCCGGAAATTCTGATGCGCGTGTCGACCATCGACGACATCGGCGAACTGGCCGATATCATCGTCGCTCAACTGAATCTGAAACTGGAAGACAAACAAAAGATCCTGGAAATCTTCGACCCTGGCCAGCGGCTCGAAGAACTGCTCAACTTGATGACGAGCGAGATCGAAATTCTCGAAGTGGAGAAAAAGATCCGCAACCGCGTGAAGAAGCAGATGGAGAAGTCGCAAAAAGAATATTATTTGAACGAGCAGATGCAGGCGATTCAAAAAGAGCTGGGTGAGAAAGACGATTACCAAGCCGAATTGCAGGAACTCGAAGACCGCGCCGCCAAGAAGAAATGGACCAAAGAGGCCGGTGAGCGGATCCGTAAAGAGATTAAGAAGTTAAAAATGATGTCGCCCATGAGCGCGGAAGCGACCGTGGTGCGCAACTATATCGACTGGATGCTGGATCTCCCGTGGAGAGAGTATTCGGAAGAAAAACATGACATCACGGAAGCCGAACGCATTCTCGATGAAGATCATTGGGGTCTGGAGAAAGTGAAAGAGCGCATTCTCGAACATTTGGCCGTGCAACAGCTGACCGATAAGCTGCGCGGGCCGATTCTGTGTTTGGTGGGCCCTCCCGGCGTCGGTAAGACTTCGCTGGCCCGCTCGGTGGCGCGTGCGCTCAACCGTCCGTTCACCCGGATTTCCCTCGGTGGAGTGCGGGATGAAGCTGAGATCCGCGGTCACCGCAAAACTTACGTCGGCGCTATGCCCGGCAAAATTATTCAAAGTATGCGCAAGGTCGATAAAGGCAATCCGCTAATCCTGCTCGATGAGGTCGATAAGATGAGCATGGATTTCCGCGGCGATCCGTCGGCGGCCCTGCTTGAGGTGTTGGATCCGGAGCAAAACTATTCATTTCAGGATCACTACTTGGAAGTGGATTACGATTTGTCGCCGGTCATGTTCTTCACCACAGCCAATTCACTGCATCCGATTCCGCGCCCGCTGCTCGACCGGATGGAGATCATTCAGCTTGAGGGTTACACCGAGACTGAGAAGTTTAACATCGGTAAGCGCTACCTGGTGCCCAAGCAGATTGAAATGCACGGGTTAAAAGATCGCAAAGTGACCTTCAATGAACCTTCAATCAAGGAGATCATCCGCTCCTACACCCGCGAGGCGGGCGTGCGGAACCTCGAGCGCCAATTGGCGACGGTGTGCCGGAAGGTGGCCAAAGATATCGTGCGCGAGGAAATGAAAACCACCCTCGCTAAGAAAAAAGCCAAACCGATCGTGGCCCATGTGATCACTCCCAAAAAAGTGGTCGAATACTTGGGACCGAATAAATTTAAATTCGGTAAAATTGAAGGCGCCAACGAAATCGGCCTGACCAATGGACTCGCATGGACGGAAGTCGGCGGAGATCTCCTGGTGGTCGAGGTCTCCAGTGTTCCCGGCAAAGGCAAGTTCACAGTCACCGGCCAACTGGGTGATGTAATGAAGGAGTCCTGCTCGGCGGCCATGAGTTATGTGCGCTCACGGGGACCGTTGTTCGGCATCGACAAAGAGTTCTTCGCCAACACCGACGTGCATATTCACGTGCCGGAAGGCGCCATTCCCAAAGACGGACCGTCGGCGGGGATTGCCATCACCTGCAGTATCGTGTCGGCCCTGATCCGCGTCCCGGTCAAACGGAACGTGGCGATGACCGGTGAGGTGACCCTGCGCGGACGCGTGCTCGGAATCGGCGGACTTAAAGAAAAAGTCATGGCCGCTCACCGGGGCGGGATCCGCATGATCATCTGCCCGAAGGAAAATGAAAAAGACCTTAAGGATATCCCGAAGGAAATCATCAAAGACCTCAAGGTGATCTTAGTCGATCACGTCGATCAGGTCTTAGTGAATGCCCTGGATATTAAGAACGCCAAAGAGATTTTTAAAGCTCGCGGCGAGCGTGGTTCAGGTGTGAAGGCGCAGTACACGGGGCACACGCAGCAGACTCATTGAAGGTACGCCGTTACTTTCCTGTAAGCATGGCGTTATTGGAGTCGAAAAT
>JANMVK010000674.1:0-3438 GCA_031392725.1 Pseudobdellovibrionaceae bacterium | reverse complement strand
GAGAAACTTCGGTGTCACCGCCAGCCCCGCCACCTCCGCCGCGATTGTCGGCGCCTTTGCCTTTGTTGCCGTCGCCCTTGCCGTCGCCTTTATTTTTGTCGCCGTCGCCTTTGGCTTTATCGCCATCTTTTTTGGCTTCGTCTTTCTTATCTTCTTTTTTGTCTTCTTTCTTATCCTTTTTGTCCTCAGCAGGCGTGCGCGAATCATTATTGCCGCCGCTATCATTTTTAGGACCATCAGCTTTGGAGTCTCCATCCATTTTCGCCAGCTGTTCTTTGGGAACAGCTGCGGGCGGAGAGGGATTGCTGCCGGCCGTATTGCTCGCGGTGGTTCCGGGAGTCACGGTTACGGGATTGCTGATCGTGCCGTTAGGGCCGGGCAGACCGAATTCAACTTTACCTTCAAAGGTCACAATATTGGTCGTGCCACCCACATAGCCAGTCAAGAAATCCGTACCGCGAACACCGGCGACGGCAGACGGAGTTTTGATTTGAAACTTGGAGGTTTTGCCATCGTATTTCTGTTCGACTTTCGAGCGCACCTTACCGTAGATCACGTTCAGCAAGACATCTTTCTTGCCGGCCGCGGGATCATACTCGTAATTTTGGATCTCGATTTGAGATTCGGGCGACACGTTGATTTCGTTGTTGTCGACCATCACGATTTTAGCGCGGGCGTCTTTGGCGGTGATTATAGTGTCTTTTGGATACACCTTCTCACCGACGCGGGCTTTGACCGTTTGACCGGATTTAGCCGATTTGATTTGTACATCGCCTTTCACCACTCGCAGAACACCGTGAACCGCTTGCGCGTTCGCAGCTGCAGCTGAAAAGACAATACTGATCCCAAGAACCCACTTATAGATAACGTTCATATTCCTACCCTCTTGGATTGGTCCGTAATACTTTTCGGCAGAATCGGGCGTTTGCTCAATCTTTGAGCCAACTTGAACCGTATCAGATTCGAAATGAGACTTCTCAAAGCTGGACTATCGGCGGGGTTCGGTTACTATGCCGGTTCAATTTTCTAAACCGGGGGGTTTATGCATAAATATCTAGCACTCTGTCTTGTTATCTTTTCCGTAACGTTTTCGGGTTGTGCCAAGGACAAAAAGAAATCAGCCGAGGGGCCCGCGCCTGTTCGGGACTTAAATGTTAACGAATTTCCCAATATCGCCGGTACAGTTTACGGCCGTTGGCTTAACGATAAAGTCGACACCGACAAAGAGTTCAAATTTTACATGAAGCTGTTTACCAATCGCACGCAAGTGGGAATCGAAGTCGAATGCGACCGTTTCGGCCAGCGCGTGGGTTCCAGTTTCTCGGTCAACGCGGTGATTGATACTGCGAACGTGCAAATTCTTGAGGATGGTACAAAAACCACCAAGAGTCCCGACGGCCGCATGAGCTGCACGGCTAAAATTTCCAGAGGTAAATTCGGTTACTATGTGTTCAACGACCGGCTGATTCTGACCAATCCCAAGGGGGAAATTAACAATATGTCGTTCACCCGGATTCAGTAAGACCGGGAAGGATCGATACGGTCTAGACCAATAACCTAATACAGCTTCCGCCATATTTAATATGGCGGAAAAGTCCGTAGCCAGCCGTGGGAACCACGCAATAGGAATAAGTACGATGCGGCCATCGCTTATTTCAGCCTTAATTTTGTCGTCCACTATCTCAACATTCAAAAAATAATTTGCAAAATTTCACGGCGATCCCGGTCTGAAAGCCGGTAAAGATGTGAGATCTTTACCGGATCCAGCCAAATTTTAGCTTCACCGCCTCGGCCAATCACGTGAATATGCGCCGGTTCTGATCCTTCGCGGGAATAGAAGAAAAAGCGGAATCCATTTTTCAAAAGGCAGGAGGGGTCGCGATTTCTGCCATATATAATGTGGCGGGAAAGTGGCGGAATTAACTAGCTTCGTGCGATGATTTCGTAAGCCACATCCAGCAGGTTGGGCGCGTGAATCTCCGGCGGACGGAATGAAAAATTCGCCGGATTTTCAGAAGGCCCAAGCAAAGCCGATTTAGCTCCGGCCCGGTGCCCCGCTTCCACATCGGTCATGCGGTCGCCGACCATCCAGCTCACCGTCAGATCCAAATTGTGCCAACGCGCGGCCTCTAACAGCATTCCTGGATTGGGTTTACGCATGGGATGGTCAAAATTAGTCATGTAAGGCGCGCTATGAAACGACAAAACATCCACGCCTTCGCGGCTGAACTGATCGCGGATACGGCGGTGGATTTCATCGAGATTACGGACATCGACAATTCCGCGCGCCACGCCCGATTGATTGGTGGCCACGCAAAACACATAGCCCGCATCGCGCATCAGGCGCATGGCCTCAAACACTCCCGGCAAATAATGAATGCTCTCCGGATCGTTCAAATAAACCATATCCACGATCAAGGTGCCGTCGCGATCGAGCAAAACGGCTTTCTTTTTTAACATGCGGAAACCTTAATCCATATCCTTGGGCTTTTTGAGCTTTGACGCCGAGAGCGGGTGGTGTTTTTCCAGACTGCGCGCCAAGTGGTCGATGCTTAGGTGAGTGTATTTCTGCGTGGCCGCAAGGGAGCTATGGCCGAGCAGCTCCTGAAGTACCCGCAAATCGGCGCCGGAGGACAATAGGTGAGTGGCAAAACTGTGCCTTAGGGCATGAGGATGGAGCGGCCGCATCAGCTTGGCGTCGATTCCGGCTCGGCGAACCCATTCATAGGCTTTGCGGGTTGAAAGCGGGATTTCCGCTGACAGCACGTATTTCCCGCCGGCGGGCATTCCGGTGATCGCTTTCCAACAGGAATGAGGGAGGCTCACCAGCCGCTCTTTTCCGCCTTTTCCACGCACAAGAATGGAGCGCGAATCCTTTTTCAGATCTTTCCATCGCAGGCCGCAGGCCTCAGATACGCGCAGGCCGCCGCCATACAAAAGCAGCACCAGCGCCCGCACGCGGGGATCCTTCAAACTCTTCACCAGCGCGATGGCTTCATCCACCGAGAGAAAATGCGCCAAGCGAGTGGGAATTTTCGCGGAGTGAAGACGCGATTCCATGGAGTTATTGATCAATTTCTCCTCAAACAACCAGCGCAAAAATCCTCTCACGGCCGCCCACTTGCGATTGCGGCTCGCGGGTTTCAGCGAAGCCCAAGTCGCTTGGCCTTTTTGAATCAGCTCAAGGACGGTTTTTTCATCCCATGTGTCTTTAATAGTCTGGTTTTTATTCGTGATGGCTTGGAAAGAACTAACCGGAGTTAGCGAGGTGTATAAAATCGTTTGAACTCCGATCGGCCCCAAGAACTGACCCAAATCATTGGCATAGGAACGGCATGTATGGTCACTTGCAGTCCGTTGTAGGGATAGGTATTTCAGATACTTACACACCAAAATGGCCAAATTTGGTCGCTTATGGGGTGACAATGTGGGGCTCTA
>JANMVK010000640.1:0-2761 GCA_031392725.1 Pseudobdellovibrionaceae bacterium | reverse complement strand
CCCACCACCGGCGTGAACGGCATGATCCGTTACAACACCAATCTGTCAGCCTTTGAAGTTTACCAAGCCGGCACGTGGATGAACATGGTCAGCACTGGCGGCGGTGGATCCGCCGACAACCTCGGTAACGGAATTGCCACTACACAGATTTTATCTACCTACGGCACCGGCACGGCTCCTGGAGTCGCACTCGGCCAAACCAACACCGGTATGTGGGCCGCAGGCACTGGCACCATCCTGTTCAGCACAGGCGGTGTCGAGCGGATTCGCATCAACCCCAATGGCAACACCGCGATCAAAGGCTCCGGATTTTTTGGCGCTGGCGTTCCAACGCCTGTCTTTGTCCGGCAGCTAAATTTGGGCCGCCTCGACACTTCAACTGAATCAGGCATCGACTTCCAGAATTACACCGGCTACGACTTCTCCATCTTCCAACCGACGGGAAGCGATGATTTGAGATTTCAGGCTGAGTCAAGCGGCAGAGTCGTTATGACCCTGTCACAACTCAACGGAAACGTGGGCATGGGAACTACAGCACCCACCGTCGGCGCCGTGTTGGATCTGAATGGCACTGGAGTGAATTTCAGTTCTCTCATCGTACCCCGCGACCTCACAGCCCGCCGCCCCACCACCGGCGTCAACGGCATGATCCGTTACAACACCAATCTCGCGAAGTTTGAAGTTTATGAAAATAACAATTGGGTCAATATGGTCAGCAGCGGTGGCGCAGGCGACAACCTCGGCAACCACACCGCCACCACTAACATTGTCGCCATCACCGGTACCGCCAATGCTCCGAGCTACGCATTCACCGGCGGCAATTACCGCGGCATGTACGCGGTGGGAACTGGTGGCATCGCGATGAGCACCGGCGATGCCGAGCGCCTTCGGATTGATGCCGCCGGCAATGTCGGCATTGGCACTGCGGCGGGGGCTACCTGGAAATTCGACGTCTATAGCAACACCATAAATGCGGTGGCGATACATGGAAAGAACGACGGAATCTCCGCCTATGGCGGCTACTTCGAAGGGCCCGGAGCCGGAGGCGTCGGCGTAGCGGGCACGGGTGATACCGTTGGTGGTGGGTTCACTGCGACCGGAACCGGTGCGGTTGCCGTCCGCGCGTTTGCCACCAATAGTGACAGCATCGCCCTTTTGGCCGAGGGGAATATGCCATCGACAAAAGTCGTGGTCATAAAAAAAGCTGTGGGACAAACCGCAAATATTCTTGAATTTCAAAACAACTCAGGTGCAGCCACCTCCGTCGTCTCCTCTAGCGGGGTATTTGGCATCGGCACGAGTTCTCCCCTTGCAGGTTCAATTTTAGACCTCACCGGCACGGGATCCACCTTTAGTTCCTTGATTGTTCCGCGTGACACTTCATCTCTACGCCCCACCACCGGCGTGAACGGCATGATCCGCTACAACACCAATCTCGCAAAATTTGAAGTTTATGAAAATAACAACTGGGTGAACATGGTTTCAAGCGGTGGTGCCGCCGACAATCTCGGCAACCACATCGCCACCACACAAATTTTATCCACTGTCGGCACTGGCACCGCTCCCGGCTACTCCTTCATCGGTCAAACTAACACCGGTATGTCTGCAGTTGGCACCGGCACCATCGCATTCAATTCCGCCGGAGTGGAGCGAATGCGCATTGCCAACAACGGCAACGTCGGCATTGGCACAAACAGCCCGTCAAGCATGCTCACAGTTGGATCGGGCTCGGCTTCAGCCAATAATCCAGTTCCAGAACTTTTGGTCTCCAATCCCGGTGATTCGTACATCGCAATCAAAGACTCAACAACGGGCAATGAAGCCATGATTGGCATAACGAGCACTTCGGAATTTAATATTGGGACGCTGACCAACACCGAAATGCACATCCTGACAGGTGATGTCTTCCGAATGAGAATTGGGGCAGCCGGACAGATTGTCGTGGGAACTACAAGTCCAACGGTCGGTTCGATCTTGGATGTGAACGGC
This sequence comes from Pseudobdellovibrionaceae bacterium, assembly GCA_031392725.1. Taxonomy (GTDB): domain Bacteria; phylum Bdellovibrionota; class Bdellovibrionia; order Bdellovibrionales; family UBA1609; genus JALHOQ01. The sequence continues at coordinate 772 of JANMVK010000640.1, read as the reverse complement.
ACTGGCGTACAGTACAGCTCTTTGATTGTGCCACGGGATCTCTCCTCTCGCCGCCCCACTACCGGCATCAACGGCATGATCCGTTACAACACCAATCTCGCGAAGTTTGATTTTTACGAAAATAACAACTGGGTGAACATGGTCAGCAGCGGCGGCGCCGCCGACAATCTCGGCAACCACATCGCCACCACACAAATCTTATCGACTCTCGGCACCGGCACCGCTCCCGGATATTCCTTCATCGGCCAAACCAATACCGGCATGTGGGCAGTGGGAACGGGCTCTATCGCCTTCAATACCGCCGGTGTCGAACGCCTGCGAATGGCTGCAAATGGATTAATCGGAATCGGCACGGCGGCACCCACTAACATACTATCCGTTGTTTCTTCTACTTCGACTTCGCCAACCTACGTCGTCTGTAACGCCCCAGGATTCTGTGAATCGGTCGTGGGAGCCAATAGTGGATCCGTTCAGTTGGCCTCTGGTGCAGACTCGACGCTTGGAGTGGGTTACGTAGGAACTAATACCAATCATCCGATGACTGTCGTCGCCAATGGAGTTGAAAGGGTCCGCATTGCCACCAATGGCAGCGTCGGTATAGGAACTACATCGCCTGCCGCAGGTGCCATGTTAGATGTCTATGGCACGGGCGTAAACTTCAGCTCATTGATTGTCCCGCGCGACCTTTCCAATCGCCGCCCCACCACCGGCGTGAACGGCATGATCCGCTACAAAACCAATCTCTCGAAGTTTGAAGTTTATGAAAATAACA
>JANMVK010000631.1:0-1145 GCA_031392725.1 Pseudobdellovibrionaceae bacterium | reverse complement strand
ATAGGATCGGGATTTTTTTAGAGGCCTTCTTCAAGGCGGCCCGGTCGCCGGCCGACAGCCCGGTGGCGCCGGTCACCAAAGGTTTTTTGTGTTTCACGCACCACTGAAGCGCGCGGCGCAAACCTTGTGGTGAGGAGAACTCAATTACGCCGCGGAGGTTACGGGCCGCCGCGCCTTCCGGCCACAAATCCTCACCGTCGATTTTAGCGGTGACCTTAAAGCCCGCGCCCTTGGCCAGCTTTACAATTTCACGGCCCATGCGCCCGCGGGCGCCGACCACGGCGATATTTATGTTTTTCCGAGAGCGGCGAGACATGCTTTAAAGTCCTTATGAAAAGCGCCGTCGAGCGCCGCGAGAGGTGAACGCAATTCCATGGAGGCGAACACGCCCATCCAGTGAAGCGCGGCTTTGAGCGGAATGGGATTGGCTTCGATGTAGAGTTGCTTCATAAATTCCGAATATTTTTTTGCATACTCCGCGGCCGCGCCTTTTTCACCGCCGCGCACCTTGGCGATAAATTCTTTCATTTCGCGGCCGATGACATGCGAACTGACGGAAATCACACCGTGGCCACCGCGGGCACAAAAATCCACGCAACTCATATCATCTCCGGATAACAGGACAAAATCCTTGGCGACGGCCGTGCGCAGCTCCTCGAACATTTCCATATTACCGGTGGCTTCCTTGATGCCCAAAATATTTTCGTGTTTGGAGAGAGCGGCGATAGTGGGAACTTCAAGCGCGGCCACGGTTCGTGACGGCACATTGTAGAGAATCACCGGAGCGCTGGACACATTGGCCACGGCGGTGAAATGTTCGGTCAGTCCCCTTTGCGGAGGACGGTTGTAATAGGGCACCACCACCAGCACGGCGTCGGGCTTCCAGCTACCCACCTCTTTGGTGAATTCACAGGTGGCGGCGGTGGAATTGGAACCGGTGCCGACGATCAGCGGAATTTTTCCGCCGGCCTCACTCTTAGCGATCTCAAACAACTGTTTCACTTCTTTAGGCGTCAGAGTGGGGCTCTCGCCGGTTGTGCCGTTAACCACTCAGGCCCGGTGACGTCGTTCCGTCTCCATGTAGAGACGACCCCGCCGTTCGACGAGGACATGAATCGCACGAAGGTCGATCTTGCCGAGGACGA
>JANMVK010000625.1:0-3220 GCA_031392725.1 Pseudobdellovibrionaceae bacterium | reverse complement strand
CTTTTCGATTTTCTGGTTATACGCCAGCTGATCAATGCGATTGATAAAATGATGGATCAACTGCGAGCGCGGCTCACGCTCGTTGTCGGCCTTGAGAACGAACTCAATGCCCATGCTGGCCACTTCCGGGCGGTCGAACAGCTGCTGCACTAAATCAAATTTGGTGGCAATATCGGGCGATTCCAGCTGGGTCACCGTGAAATGCTCGCGCAAATTGAAAAACTTCGACTCAAACGACATTTCCGTTTCCATGCGCTGGAGCTCGTCTTCGGTGCCAACCAAAATAGTGGCGGCTCGATAGTCGAGATTGTCCCGCATGGTCCAGCCGGCTTTTTTCTTGGGTTGAACGGTTTGGCCTTCGGCGGCGATCCACCACATCATGTGCGGAAAGGCGCTCTTGTCGGTCGTGGACTTCACTTGCGTTTGCGGTTTGGCAGTGCCGGCCTTTGCGGCAGCCGCGGCTTTTGCGGACCTTTCGGATTTTAGAGCTTCCGCCCGTTCAGCGCGCGCTTGGCGGCGGGCCTCAGCGATTTCTTCGGGATTTCCGTCTTCGCCGGCCGCGAGGTCTTCTTCTTCTTCTTCGATTTCCTCTTCGGCATTGCCCGGCGTATGGCCGATGAGTTTCATGCGCGCCAGAATAGTGCTGCGGATTTTCTTGGCATCTTCCAAATCTTTAGTGGCTTCCTGAAGTTTTTCCTCCGGAACCGCTCCCAGAGCCTGGCGCCGGCGCAAACTGTTGATCAATTCCGAGTTGCGCTCAATTTCGAGCTCCGCATTGTGAAGTTCGGCATCGAGTTCCTCGCCCGTCAAATCCTCCTGATCATTTAAAGTCACATCGCCCATGTTCGGCGCCGCGGCGGCGTGGTCGGACTCAAGTAAAAGCCCGCTGGAATTTCGAATGGGATCACGCACACGAAAGGGGGTGTCACCCTCGGCGGCAAAGGGCCGTCCGGCTTTTAATATCGTTTCCAAATCCGAATAAAAAACCGCGTTGCGCGTGTGCGAGGCGCCGCGCATGGCGCGGAAATTGTCCTGAATCACACTCTGATGATTGGAATTGGCACCTTGAATCTTATGTAACGCGAGCTTGCGGTTCTGATAATTCCAATCGCCGGCCGTCGTGTCGTTGGTCGCCCAGCGCAGCAGAATTAGTTTTTGAATCAGCGGTTTCAGCTCCGCCGGAACAATAATGATATGTTGTTTGCCGACCAATTTACCATTGGCCGCGTCCAACAAGATTTTGTCCAACGTGGGGAACACGCGCATCTCTTCAGCTTTGTAAGGCACTCGCGGCAAACTCTTGATGTCTTCCGAAGCCCGTTCACTACGGGGCGGCCATACACTCCAGCTGGAGGTGAGAAAGTCGAAGTTCATTTCGAAGTTGTCGAGCGCGCCCGCAGCCACTTCAATTGGATTGGCGTGCTGAATTTCGCGCCAATCTTCGGGAGACACGAGCGTCAACAACGGCACTTTAGTTTTTTCCGTGTTGATTTTTCTCATGCCCTTGGTCGATTTCGCCTTACCGTCGGTCGCCAGTAACACCAGCAAATTCGCCTTAGCGTTGACCTCCACCTGCGCAAATCGCGGCTTTTTGTCGCGCTCATCCTGCGCCATCCAGCTCGGACCGTTACTTTCCTCATGACGGTTGCGGGTGACGATGGGAGTATTCTTCAACATTTCCGCATCCACGTACAAAAGACGCTGGCGCTCTTTGGACTCACTCGTGATGTGCTCCAACTCCTCGGAGATTTCCACATCATCAAGGGTCGCATTGGCATGGTAATAATCTAAAGCCGGATTGCGCAGGTTGAAGGCGCCATGGCCATCACCCAATTTTTTAGCCATCAGGATTTTGAAGCGCTCTTTCAGCTGCGCATCCACCACGATCACCCGCGGATGCGGATCTTTTGAAGCGGCCAGTTGATCTAAATATTTTTCAAAGGCCTCGAACAAAAAGCCCTCGGCCTTTTCAGAAGCCTTTTTTACTTTGGCGGAGTCCTCGGCGTCGATTTGCTCTTTAGTTTTGTCTTTATCTTTGTCTTTATCTTTGTCTTTTTCTTTTTCAGGTTTATCTTTGTATCCCGGAAAAAGATCCTGCAAGGCATAACTCGAGAACACTTCCCAGCGTCCGCCGAGGCGGCTGCGCGGATTGGAGTAACCCACATCGGTTTCTTTTAGATCTTCCACCGCGCGCAGATGACGGACGTCGCCCACCCGCATGGCCACAACTTCAGCCGGATTGGCTAAACTTCGGACTTTGGATTTAGCCGGCTCTTGCGGGTCTTCAACCCAGTAATACCCGCCATTGGAATCCACCATTAAATGCGCGGCCAACTCCGCGGGACTAACACGGCCCTTGTGGAGTTTGATGGGATTGTTGAGATTAATTTCATATTGGTCGCGGCCGTTTAAAGTTTTCCAGCCGATCGAACCATTCACTACCACGACACTGTCGACCGAGCCGGGCAATTGGTCGTCCTGGCGGAAGAACAGCAGGACATAAAATTCGTTGGCTTTGCCTTTGCGGCCCTGGATGATTTGCGAATAGGCCAGGGATTTAAAGGGATAAGCGAGGTCGACATGCTTCATAATGCCGTCGGCTTCACTCGGCACCCCCCATTGCGGCGTGAAGGCGATGCCCATTTTAAATTTTGGAATTTCAGCGGGATTGGGCTCGACTTTGGCCTCTTCGCCCTTTTTGCGGCGGGCTTGAGGCTTCGTCTGCTTTTCCGAAAATGGAAACAACGTCAGGGCCACCGGCGGAAAGCGGACGGTCGCGGCGGTGTCGGTTTGCAACACCCGGGACTGCATCACGTGCGAGATATTTTTAGTGGCCTTGTCGACGTCGGCAAACAGCGGATAACCGAAGAAGAAATTACGCGCCGCCGTCTCGGTGGTTGGAGTCACTTTAGTGCGCAGGTAAAATCCTGATCTGGGTGTCATCACGCCGGTGTGGTCGTATTCCCGATAGGACAAATGATCCGGCACCAGGGTCTCTTCACGCAGAGTTCTCACATAAGTTTGCGGAATATTGGCGCCTACCACAGGGGCGAACAGCCGCTCGTAGGGCACCGTCTTTTTAGGCACCTTCACATTAGGCGACTGTAGAAACTCGTTTTCTTCGCCCTCCGCAAACTTCAAATAATTGGTGGCTCCCCGGACCGGAGTCACGGCATCAAACAACAGCTCTTCGTCGTGCTCGACGATGCGGTAAACCATT
>JANMVK010000525.1:0-1515 GCA_031392725.1 Pseudobdellovibrionaceae bacterium | reverse complement strand
TCCTCTCGTGGGCTGTGGGGCCGAACCTACTTCGCCTCCCAGACGACTCCAAGCCGTACAACTGCCGTCGCCCGTGCGGACGATGCCGCCACCATTCAGGAGCGAACCAGTCCGCCGAGGCAACCCGCGACCGCCTGCAGGGCCGAGTAAACGTGTAATTTGCGGTGATTGAACTCCGCCACTTGCGCCTCGGTCGGGCTGGGCAGATCGAGAGTGACCTCGTTTAATTTCTTCATCCACATATATGTGACTTCGGCCAAGTCTTCATCGCTGGAGCATTTGCCGAATTCACGGGCGAAGGGCATTAAATCAAAGGGCACCGGAGTTAGATCGCGGGCAAATTCATCCTTCAGCAGGTTTTCAAAGGAAAGGCCACGCACGAGGGTGCATTCGGTCTTTTCCATGGTCTTGATCGTATCGTCCAATTTCTTCGGAATCTTATTGGTATTATCAATCGCCTTCTGCGCACCGCAAGCGGAGAGCAAAAGGGTTGCCGCAAACAGTAACCCTATAGACTTTTTCATGACATTCCCCTTACTGCATCATTTCGGCTTTGAGTTCAGCCAAATAGTCGTCAGCGGGAGCGCCCAGCCAAATCGACATTAATTTATGGGAGAGACCCTTCGCGCCGGTCATGGATTTTTCCACAGCCGCTTGGTTCTTCATTTCCAGATTGAGAGTCTCGCTGCCGTCAGCGGCTTTGCTCATCAAAATGGTGAGGCTGCCGTTGGTTTCCGCGGCGCCCACTTGATCGACCAAGCTCATAAACTTGACGATGTCGGGATCGGTGGCGGGAACGTTATTGGCGTCGAGGCTGGCTTGAAATGATTCTTTAATATTACCTGCTGGCACATCACGCAGAAATTTAAGGTACATGGCCACGGTCGGCTGATTGTCGATGGAGGCGAGCGCGCCGCCCGCGGTCTTTACATAGCGAGTCTGGTCCGAAACCATAAGCTGGGCGATGTAAACTTTGATCGGAATCAAAACCACTTTCTTTTTACGCAAACCGGATCCCACCGTGGTGAGTTCGGAGTTGGTTTCGCCAACCTTCGCGGTGGCACCGATGGAAACATTCACACCTTGCTTAACCACAGTGCCGGGTTTCAAGGTCAACAGATCGGCGTGAGACAGGCCCGACCACAACGCAAGCGTAACTACTAAACTGAGTATTTTCATATTGGTTCCCCCCTAGGAATGCGGAGAAGGTATCAGAGGAACCAATTTAGTAAATGGGCAGTCAGAAGATTTAAGATTTAACAAAAATTTCAGGCGTCGGAACCGACTCACCTTGAAGTATTCACCCGCGCCCGCCGCAATTTTAATCATTGCGGCGGCCCGGATTTAGCTAAATTAAGGAGCGGATAAGAGCACGTTGGCTAGAGTCTGATACAGTTTGCGCAGTTCATCGTATTGAACTCTCAAGCTCGCGAGCAGATCCATTAATGTCTTTTCTTGGCGCCGCGCCGGCTCAAGTTGAGCTTGAATTCCACTCAACTTGGTTTGGGCGGCGTC
>JANMVK010000488.1:0-6811 GCA_031392725.1 Pseudobdellovibrionaceae bacterium | reverse complement strand
CCGCGCCAATCCCGAACGCGGCCACCTTGGTGAGAATATCGTTGTCGGAACTCAAGATGATAATGGGAATCGGCCGGTCAGCAAAAACTTCGAGCATCTGCGGCAGGACCTTCATCCCATTTCCATCCGGCAGGGAGATATCCATGAGCAGCAGATCGAAACTGTCTTTTCCGCAACTCGCCAAACGAAGGGCCTCCGCCAACGAGGATGCGATGACAAGCGTGTGCTCGCTCAGAGTCGCCGTCAGATAAATCTGAAATTCCTTACTGTCTTCGATACACAGAATTCTCGCCATCTCATTGTGACACTAACACGGGTTGCGAAATCTTCATACGGCCCTAATACGAACGCGACAACGATATCCGATCTTTAAACTATGACCAGGAGGTCCACCATGCAACCGGCACTGTTAACCATGACTGACGCGGACATCACCCCGACCCCACAGCTGATCCCCAAGGTGGAAGTGGAGCTTAGTGTCCTGATAGCGGAAGATGATCTGGCGTTCCGTCCGTTCTGGGAGAGAATTTTAGTTCAGTGCGGCCTAGTCACTAATATTGACTGGGTCACCACCACCACCGCCGCTGAAAACTTAATCCGTCTGAAGTTCAGAAGGGCGATGCCCTACGACTTGGTGATTGCCGACATCTGTCTCGACGGCGAAAGAACCGGCGTGGATTTATGGAACCGTTGGGGCGAGGAAGCCAAAAACTTTTTGTTCGTCAGCGGACTTCCCATTAGTAAAGCGGACTTATTGATGTCTCTCGATTTCGGCTGTCCGACTTTTTTAAAAAAACCCTTGTCGGCTAAAACATGCCGCGAGGCCATTCATGCAATTTTAAACCGCCGTCCCCCAGGAGGTAAATAGTTATGACCACCACATCGAAAAACATCGTTATAAAGTTTCCAGACCATTTAGGTATTCCCGATTTTGCCGAACTCGCGCAGGCAATTCACGTCGGCACCGAAAATCTTTTGGCGAAGGCGCCATCGGACACGCGATTTTCGCTCAAGGTCCGCCGCGCTAAGAATGGCTTTGTCGCCGCCCTTAAACTGGGCTCCACCAGCCTGCAATTTTCCGCCGACTCCACCGCCCGCAGCCCTTTTGTGGCGGTGGAGTCCGTGTTAGCCAAAGCCTGGCAACAGGTTCAACACTGGTCCGCCACCAAACAACCATAGGAGGTTTTATGAACGTGCAAACTCATTTCCGGCATATGCACCTAGATCCCAACTTCGAAGGCCAAGTGAAAGCCTGGATGTCCGACAAGCTCACCCACGGCGGCCGCCCCGATAATTTAACGGTCAATATTTTCGTTTCCGCCTCAGCGCCGCGCACGGACACCCATGGACCTCTGTTCGAATGCCATGTCACGGTCACGGCTCCGGGGCTTCCAAGAAAGATTTTTGCCAAGGGCTCCCACACGGATTTTTGGACGGCGCTGCTCAACTGCAGTCACCCGATTCAACATCAATTGGACAAGCAGCGCACGATTCGGCATGCCCGGCGCAGAACTCCAAAGCCATGGATGATGGACATGGCGGCGTAATTTCTCCAGCGGGGCTCCCATCCCCGCCGGGGAATTATCGGACCTCCCATTTAATCTAGATTTTTTATGGGCGGGTTTTTGATTTGCATGAGGAATTCGTAAAAGGGGAACTTATGAAACGAGTTCTGATTTTGATCGTTCTAGCCTTGGGTGGATTGAGCACTCGAGGTTTCTCACAAACTCCCGAACCGGCGCGCGTTTGTTTTTACGAGCATGCCCATTATACCGGCGGCTACTTCTGCCTGGTACCAGGCCAACGGGTGAGAAATCTGGTGCCTCATGGATGGAACAACGTCATCTCATCGATCTTGGTCCAAGGAGACGCCGTCGCCAAAGTCTACCGCAACCCCGATTTCCTCGGCCGCTCCATTCGGATCCGAGCCTCACCTTACGCCCTCAGCCTCCAGCTGAATGATGCAATCTCATCAGTCAAAGTGGTGCGGCGTAGCGGGCGGCAGTCTCTGTATTCTGACTGAATACAGGCTCTTATAGGAAAAAAAACAGACACCGTCTAATTTCTCACCGCCCAATCCAAACATGGGCGCTCTAATCTGATTTTCGATTTGCAATAACAGCTCACATGAAATTAAAAAGAACATGTCTCAGACTGGGACTTACGATAATCGGGTTGGCGTTAACAGTTTTGTTTCAAAACTGCGGTCTGGCCAAGGAACCAATGGTGGAAGTCAGTTGCATGGTTTCACGGATTGGGCCCACGATCTACGTCGACGGAGTCATTCACGACATTAAAAATCCGGTCGTCGTCCTGAAGGACCAGACCGTGCAACTGCAGGTGGGTTACACTGGATTTATCACCCCTCCCAGCTGCGGCCCCTCGGGAGGAGCTCATTGGCAATTGCCCGACGGCTCCAAGGTTTTTAACTTTTGTTTGACCCATCAAAATCCAACCGTCGGAAGCCATTCGGTAAAATGGGCACATCCTCATTTGGCGTGCGAACACATACCTGAGCCAATCATTGATGAAATTCGATTTACGGTGAATTAATAGAAATGTAACGCCTCCAAATCATTTGTCATACTTATGCCAGGCATCTGCCACTCTTCCCATTCAATAAACGCGGACCCACCGAGACAAGGCCTTGACCCAATCGGGCGTCAGCGGATAGTCTGATCGCCTTTCTCCCAAAAATGACTGGGCGTGGCGCAGCCTGGTAGCGCGTTTGCTTCGGGAGCAAAAGGTCGCTGGTTCGAATCCAGTCGCCCCGACCATGAAATTAAAAAACCGCCGCCGGCGGTTTTTCAATTTCACAGTCATCACTATGTCGTATTGATAAAATTGACGGGGTTCCAATGACTGAATTTGATACGCTTCTTAAAAACTATTCCTCGACGGGACAACCGGTCGGCAGCCCAAACGTTCATTCACAAATTCAAAAGCGGTCGGGTAAAAGCCTGCGATTTCAGCGTTCACTCGCCTTTTTGAATGGTCGATCTGGATGGTGACTGCATTAGGGCTTTGCTTGGCGTAGTTCATACAGAAATAGTCGGTCTGTTTGGTGAGAAATGCACAGGAACAAGCCAGTTTGGCCGCGAAGTTAGTGCCGATGCTCATTACTCCGCTGTGGAATTTCAAATCCTCCGCTCCCTTTGAAGCGAAGGGGGTCGCAAACGAACCCTTCCGCGATTTCGAACTAGGGGGATGGCCGAGATAACCCAGGAGCAGGCGCAAAAACGTGTCGTCGTCCATGTCCTCATCGCGGTCATCGCCCATGCGGACAGCCACCACATTCATGGATGGGATTATGATCAAATACTGTCCCCAATGTCCGATGGCCATAAAAGTATCGGTGGGAATTTCGCCCTGAATGGCAAGCCGCGGGCGCCACCAACTGCGCAGGGGAACCATCTCCAAGTTTTCCTTGTCGTCGTACGCTTCACTGGTGGACAGCAAGTACTCGATCCAGCCTTCGGGAATTATTCTCTTACCCTGCCACATCCCGTCTTGCAGGAGCAGCTGGCCGATTTTGGCCAGATCGCGCGCGCTGGTGTACATCAGAGCGCCGCCGACAAAAGTTCCGGAAAAATCCTGTTCGAAAGCGGTGTCGTTCATACCGAGAGGTCCAAACAAATTTTTCCACGGAAAATCGTTGTAGGTTTTGTCGTCTTTGAGTGCCGCGCGCAACACACCCATTAACGCGGTTGAATCACCGGTGGAATAATTAAACACTTTACCCGGCGGCGCGAGCCGCGGCTGCGCCAATAAAAAACTCATCATATCCAAACGTCCGTCGCCGTTGAGCATCTGCACCACTGAGGAACCCGTCACGCTAGGAATTCCTAAAAAACTCTCGCGTTCGTATTCTTCGGACCATTTCCAGCCGCTGCTCCACGATAAAAGATCTTTCACTTGAGTCGCGCAAGCGGCGGATTTCTGAGTCCGGCCCAAACACGCCGAATCTTCCAACCGCAAAATACCACGGTTCACCGCCACACCGGTCAGTAAACTGGTGATCGACTTGGTCACACTCCAAGCTAAATGTTTCGAATCAGGTCCGTAGCCGTGAGCGTAGCGTTCGAGTACGGTTTTGCCATCGCGGATAATCAGCAAACTATCGGTGACGGGAATGCCATCGCCGATTTTTTCTTGAAACAAGAACGCCTGCAACTCTGACGGCTGCACGGGAACCGCATGAGCGCACGCGGAGCACGACAAAAATCCAATGATCAGGGCCGCGTTTAACTTCAACATTTATTTGTTTCCCTTCTCAACAAAAGGCACGCCTAAAAACTTTAGCGCCCAAACGTAAGAAGCATTGGTCCATAAAAAGCCCGTTTGATTGGGATATTTTTCGCCGGTTTCCACCGGAACCATGGACGTGTCGACGTCGATCTTCTCGAAAAAAGTTCCGGTCGCGGCAAAAACATTGGAGAGCGAATCGACCCATTTACGCGCCAGACGCGCGGCCTCGGCCTTAAAACCATAGTTGGCTAATCCTTGTATCGCCATCACATGCAGCGGCGCCCAGCCATGGTTGCCATCCCACTGCTTGCCCGATTGTGAAGTGCTGGAAGCCAATCCGCCATCGCGTTCGAGTAAAACCAGAGCGCGCTCCTTCACTAAGCGCGCCTGATCGGGCGAGGCCATGCCCACATACAGAGCGGCGAAAAGATCGGCATGAACCACAGCGGATTGCACGCCGGTGTCGAGATGAGTGTTGCGGTACACGCCTTTAGATACATCCCACAAATATTTATTCACAGCTGTCTGGCGCCGCTCGGCCCGCAGCTTGTATTCGGCCGCGGCCTCGGAATCACCCGCGATCTCAGCCATTGCGGCTAGGTCCAACTCGTAGCGGTACATCAACGCATTTAAACTGACCGAAGCGACCCGTGAGGTTTCGCTCATCAGTGCATCGGTAAAATCCAATCCCGATTCCGCGTGCGCGCGCACGTCGCGAAACGTGTGCCCGAGAGTGCGGTCATCGTCGCTCGAGTGGCGTTCGGGCCGTTGTTCATTGAGGTCATCGGAATAAAAATTCAATCCCGTCCGGGGATCCAAACGCTGCTTCATCCAAAAATTGTGATAATCATGCTGGAGCAACGGATACGCTCGTTCCACCAGCCATTTTTTATTCGGACGCTGATTGTAAATCAACATGGTCATCATGGAAATCACCGGCGGCTGCGAGCGCGACAAATAATAATCGCGGAAGCCATTGGGAACTTTGCCGTAGATTTGAATCATGTGCAGAAAATTCTCCAGCTGAGCCGCGGCCAAATCTGTACGGTCCGTCGCCACCAAACCTAAAGCGCCAAAGTAAGCGTCCCAATAATAGGCTTCGCGGAAACGTCCGCCCGCGATCAGCACCGGAAACGGACTCGGCAACAAGCTGCCGCTGGAAAATGCGGGCGAAAGGCGCGCTAACTTCGGCCAGGTTTCTTCGATGTAGTTGAGTGCGGGAGCATAGCGCTCATCCTTCACGGTCCAGCGTGGAGCCGTAGCGTCGGTCTCAAGCCGGAGCAAACCGGACTTGACCGTGTAAAGGTGATTGATCATCCACCGGGCGTAGGCGCGCTGAGCGAAGCCGATGGCCTTTTTTTCCGCCATTCCGGATGCGATCAAGCGTTCAAAGATATTGCGGCGGAATTTTTTGCCTTGCAACACTTCCGCCCTCTTTTCCGCTTCACTTAAATCACGCCGTTGCAAATCCGCGATAAATTTAAAATCGGGAAATGCGACCACCCGGCGGCCGAGCGCCAGCCAGGAATCCGTCATCCCAGGAGAGCTAAACGGAACCTGGTAAGTCACCTGCTGCGGCTCAAAACCCTGCACGTTATTGAGAGTATAAACGTCCGGAATCAGCGCCCGTTCACAGACGGTGTCGCCCAGGTTCTTCCCATCGGCACGGCAGACGACAAAAACCGCCGCCAGCAGCGCGCAAAAGCGGACTCCAAAAGCCATATATTGATGCATGAACGCTCATTCCTAATTTATTGATTATAGGTAAGCAAGGGCTAAGCCGGATTTTCGCCGGGTGACTAGAACGCAGGGGTCGCGGCGAAGATATCGCACTTGAGGTATTCGCCCTCGGGAAATTCCGGCCTCACCGGGTGATCCGGTCCATGGCCGCCGGCGAATAGTTGACGGAGCGTTTTACCGGATTTCACAGCGGCGCCACCCATAATTTTCCGCCAATCCTCGCCGCGCACCAGGCCTGAGCAGGAACTCGCCACATACAGGCCGCCCGGCTTTAACAACCGTAAAGCATCGCGGTTGAGTTTGGTGTAGGCGCGAATTCCATTTTCCAAATCGGCTTTCTTTTTAATAAACGCGGGCGGATCGCAGATCACCACATCAAAAGACTCCGCCGGCAAATCCAGCAGCACTTTCATGGCGTCGCCATGAATGGCTTCCACATCGCCCGCAAAGCGGGAAACATTGTGTTTGGCAAAGCTGAGCGCCTGCTCGGAGCTGTCGACCAGCGTGGCTTCCACGGTGCGCCCCGCGTTCATCATCGCCGCAGCCGCGTGGGCGCTCCATTGGCCGACATAGCAGCATATATCCAATATTTTCACCTTATCCATTGGTTTCTTAATCATGTTCTTTAAGCCCAGCTTGAGCAGTCCCACATTCCATTGCTGGTCCAGAAAGAACCCGGTTTTCTGGCCATGCATCAGGTCCACCCGCAGGCGCACGTCCTCAACAAAGCTAAAATCACTGTCATAAACATCGCGGGGCGAGCCGAATACCACGCGCTTCTCCCCGATTTTTAAACCCTCAGCTGCGCGCGCTTTGCTGCTCG
>JANMVK010000427.1:0-4144 GCA_031392725.1 Pseudobdellovibrionaceae bacterium | reverse complement strand
TGACACGCTGATACGCAGAAAGGTGACGGACACCCTAGCTAGGTGACGGACACCCTAGCTCTATGAGGATTTTCGGGCGGGCTTTTTTGTTGCGGCCATTGAGGCTCTCTGTAGGAAGTTTAGCATTCGGTAGGAGTCGCTAAGCCGGCCGACGGTGATGGTGCCTTCGGCTTGGCCTTTTTCGTCCTTGCGGGCGGTGGAGGCGATGTCGACTCGGACCATGTCGCCGTCTTTTTTCATCATGGTTACGTTCACCATGGGGTGAAAGCCGAGTTTCTTGACCGTGTCTAAACCTTCTAGAGCTTTGCGGTAATTTTCCGGCGGATACAAATGGCGGATCGTGCGGCCGAGCAATTCGCCTTCCTCGTATCCCAGCACAAAGTGAATCATGCGGTTGGCGGCGATGATTTTGCCGTCCATGTCCACCGAGTGCATCAGATAGGGCGAATCATTAAACATCTGCTGATAATCCGACAGCAACCGGCGCGTGTCGTGCAGCTCTTTAAGAATCGACTCAATTTGTTTTTGCACGAGGGAATCAATCACCTGGTTGTTCTTGCCCTTCACGCCCGCCATGTACAAAAGCAAATCCTTGGGACTCACGGCGCCGGCCAGCTTGTCATTATGAACAGCGTAAATGCGGTGATTGGGCGATTGAATCATCAGGCGGAACGCCTCCACGATGGAATCATTCTCATGCACCGTGACCACGGGATCCATTTCTTCTTTGATATCGGCAAGCGTTTTAATACTTGGCTCTTGCCGCATCCGCAACAGTCCACGTAACAAATAAAAATCAGTCAGCACGCCGATCACATCACCCGCGGCATTCACCACCGGCACCGTGGTCAGCTTGTGCGAGGTCATAAACTGCGCGGCCTCGGTCAACGGCATCTTGTCTTCGCACACCAGTAACACCTGGCTCATAAATTGTTTAACTGTGGGCTGTGCGGCCTTTGCCATGGAGAACCTCGCGAATGTTAACTTTGCTTAACTCAGGTTAATATAGATGCGAGGGGCAAGGATAGGCTATGCACGCGTATTAGGACCTAAGACTGCAACTTCTTTTTAAGCTGGAAGTAGGCCAGGGTCAGCAGAACCGCGGAGTAGATCAGCAGGACCGGAGCGTGCACCAGGAATGCGTAACCGATGTCCTGGTCCCAGAAAATGGCCTGCGACATCTGGACCGCGTGATACAGCGGAAGTGACTTGGCTACCCACTGCATCGCTTGCGGCATCTGCGCCACCGGAAAAAATATGCCGGAGAAAAAGTACAGCGGCGAAATCACGAATGCGTAAACCGACTGAAACTGGTTGATGTTTTTCACCCAGCAACTGGCCAGCAGCCCGGTCGCGCCCAGCGGCAGGGCGATCAGCACGCCGACCAGTGGCACCAGTTCAAAGCGGAGCGGATTCGCAAACAAACCGAAGAACGATAAAAATAAAGCCACGAAACTCATCATCAGCGCGCCTTTCAGCGCCACCCACAAAAATTCACCGATCACGATTTCGCTGATGCCGATCGGAGTGGTGAGCATGGCTTTAAAAACATTTTCATAAGTCATGCGCACAAAAAATCCGTAACTGGTTTCAAAGAACGCGGTGAACATCGCGGTGGACACCGCCAGGCCCGGCGCCAGATATTGCAAGTAGGTGTGACCCTCGACCTGCGCGACAAAAGATCCAAGGCCCACGCCGAGTGAAAGCATCATCAACGAGGGTTCGGTGATGGTGGGGGAGATATTGGCCAAAAAATCCTTGCGGTAAACCCACCAATTGCGGCGCACGATATGGGAACTTAAGCGCAGAGTTTCAAGCATCGGCGGTGAGCTCCTGGCCGGTGAGTTTTAAAAACACATCTTCCAAATGCGACGGGCGCAACTGCAGAGCCGTCATTTTCAAATCATCTTGAAATTGCAACAGCTGAGTCAGCTGCGGAGCGCGCACATAAACGCCGGAGCTATCTTCAATCATTTGATAAGACCGGCTGCGCGCCGCCTGCTGCACGAAATCCACGCCATCGCGCTTTTCAAACACCGCCACATATCCGGGCGTGTGCTGCTGGCGTAAGGCATCGGGCGAACCTTCGGCGATCACCGTGCCCTGGTTCATAATTACCAATCGGTCGCACAGCACTTCGGCCTCGTGCATGTAGTGAGTGGTGAGCAAAATGGTTTTACCCTCACTCTTCAGCTGATTGATTTTTCCCCACAGCAAGTGGCGCACGGCGGGATCAAGGCCGGTGGTGGGTTCATCTAATATGACTAAATCGGGATTTCCCAGCAGCGCGCGCACAAACACTAAACGCCGCTTCATCCCGCCGGACAAAAACCGGATGGGTCCGCGGGCTTTATGACCTAAACTCATAAATTCCAGTAAGGTGTCCACGCGCTTTTGGCGCTCAGGCTTAGGCACATCGACAAACGCGGCGTAAATCAGCATATTTTCGACCACGGTCAAACTCTCATCTAAAGCGTTGTCCTGAGTGACGACGCCGATGCGGCGTTTGATGGCGCGTGCATTCAGCGCGGGATCTTCACCAAACACGGTTAACTCTCCTGAGCTACGCAAAACCGTTCCATACAACATATTGATAAACGTGGATTTGCCGGCGCCGTTGGGACCGAGCAGGCCGAAGCATTCGCCACGGCGGATCTCCAAGGACACACTCTTAACGGCTTCGAACGCGCCGAAATGTTTTCGCACACCCGAGGCGCGCACTAATATATCTTGCATAGGATGGTGGGACTTTAGACTAGGAAATCAGATGTGTCAGCGTGGAAACCCAAAAATACAGGACAACGGCCAGCACGTAGCCCTTCAGCGACAAAAGATTATTTAGGATTCGAAATGCCATATGAATTGGGTATGAGCAAAGACCCTTCCAAACCTAAAAAAACCGGGATTTGGCCGGAAATTAAGGGGTTAGAAGTGATCATTATGAGACACATTCGTCTAACTTGTGTTCAACGAGGGCAATTTGGAGCCTAATGGGAGTGGCCCTGAGTCTGCAAATCATGACGTAGGTCTGATTTCAGCCCCGCCGACGGGCCGCTACACTAAAGTTACTTTGGAGGAATATTAAGATGCGCTTGTTAATCACTCTGTTCATGACGATGTCCTTTTCGTTCGCGGCACAAGCCAAACCGGCGGCTAAATTCGAAGGACGAATTCTGTCGTACCAATCACTGATGAAGCTAACCAGTAAAAAACGCATGCAGTACATGCATGATTTGGCGGAGCTGCTGGCCGTGATGGAAAAAGCGCAGACGAGATTTGAAGTGGCCGACAACACCGCCGTCGAGAACCTCAAAGAACAAATCGCATTTTTGATGAAAGAAATGGCTTTGATGCCTGAAGCTCAAGCCGCCAATGAAGTTCCCGCGGGCCAGCCGTACTCATTAGTGCCGCGTTGGACGGACCGAGGTTGGACCTGCGTCGGCGCCAACACCGCCTTTGACCCAACTCTAGGAACTTGCGCACTTCAACGCCGCTCGGGCATGAGACAAACTCCAACTTTTTGGCATAGCCCCGGCACCGGCCCCAGTGGTTGTCCGGCCAGTTTAACCATGGCGGTTCGCCAAGGCCGCAACGGCTCGCCCAAATGTATTCCCTTGGAAGCTTGGGAAGCGTTGTCCGCCGATCAGCAGTTCCGCTTGAGAAAAGGCAATTGGTTCCCCAGTGATTTTTTCGAAGGTGAAACCGCTGAGTCCACTCAACACATCACCCAGGGCCGTGGCGAACACAGACCTGATGGTTCGCTGATTCGTCCCACCGGCCGCCCCGGCGCGCCCGATGAACCCGTGGTGGGCGGACCTCCCGCTCGCCCGCAAAGTGTGGCGGTGGAGCCCGCGCGACCGACGGGGCCGACGACGCCCGCGGTTCAGTGCGTGAAGCCGACTTTTAACTGCTCAAGTCTCGAAGACGCCGCGAAAAATGATTTGATTTCCAAGTTCCGCAGAAACAAAGCGTCCAACGTGTGTATCGCGGGCGGATATTTCTCGACGTACAAATCCGACCGGAAACAAGTCGGTACTTGTAACCTGCAGCGCGAATTTAAATTTGCCAGCGGCGGTTCAAAGAAGTGCGATGGCCCCAACCAGGCGATGTGCAATCCGACGGTGTTTTGTTTAGGCATGAAGGT
>JANMVK010000420.1:0-5134 GCA_031392725.1 Pseudobdellovibrionaceae bacterium | reverse complement strand
CGGCCCAACCCAGCATCAGTTTGAAAAATTTTTCGAGCTGGCGGAGGGATTTCCCGGAGTGCGGCACGCGCACAAAAGTTCGACGCTGGCTGCCTCGGGATTAAGCAAAGTTCATCCGGAAGTCGGCGCGCGCCCCGGAATTTCCATTTACGGACTGCCTCATGACGGCAGCCGGGTGGGTGCGGGACTTGAGCCCGCGTTATCGTGGCACACGCAATTAATTAACATTCATCAAGTGGAAAAAGGCGCGACGGTTTCCTACAGCGGACGCTGGACAGCTGCGCGTCGATCGACGATTGGTGTTGTGCCGTTGGGCTATGGCGATGGATATTCGCGCTCGTTGTCCAACAAGGGGCAGATGTTGTTCCGGGGACAGAGGGTTCCGGTCGCAGGCAGTGTATGCATGGATTTTGTGCTGCTCGACTTAACTGATGCTTGTAAACAGGGAGCGGCCAAGGCCGGTGAGGATGTGGTGGTGATTGGCCGGCAGGGTGGAAATCAAATCACGGCATGGGACGTGGCGGAGACAGCCGGCACGATTTCTTACGAAGTGGTGACGGCTATTAGCGCGCGCGTGAAGCGGGAGGCGGTATGATCGAAGCCTGGAGACAAAACCGCCACCGGGTCAATGAAGTCTTCGACGAAATTGTTTTGGCCGCCGGCCAAATGATTTTTCAATTCTTTTACGATTGCGGCCGCGCCTGTATTTTTACCTGGGAATCGGTCAAAATGATTTTCGTTAAGCCGTTTCGCTTCGATGAAATCATGAAGCACATGGAATTTATCGGCAACCGCTCGGTGGTGATTATTATTCTGACTAGCGTGTTCACCGGTCTCGCGCTGTCCTATCAAATTTTTCTCGGCTTCAAATTAGTCAATGCCACTAACTTGGTCGGCCCGACCGTCGGCCTCGCCATCACTCGCGAACTAGGCCCGGTGTTGACGGGCTTGCTGGTGGCCGCGCGTGCCGGCGGCGCGATGGCGGCGCGCTTGGGCACGATGCGTGTGTCGGAACAAATCGACGCCATGGAAGTTATGGGCGTGGATCCCAAACAATATTTAGTGGGCCCGAGAATCGTCGGCGCCGTACTCACCATGCCTCTCCTCTGCGCCATTTTTGATTTTACTTCGATGCTCGGCGCGCACTTTTTGTGCATCAACGTTCTCGGCCTGGACCGCGCCATCTTCTGGGACAAAATTCAGCTGTGGCTTAATCCCGGCGACATTTACCAGGGCATGCTTAAGTCCGCGGTGTTCGGCCTGCTGTTCGCGGCGGTTTGCTGCAACAAGGGCTTCAACGCCGTCGGCGGCGCCAAAGGCGTCGGCGAAGCCACCAATCAGGGTGTGGTCAACAGTATGGTGCTGATCATTATCATCAATTCCTTTATGACTAATTTTATCCGCTTCTATTATGTGATGATGGGGTGGAAGTGAGCGAAACCGAAACTCCCAATGACGCTAAATCTGATTCTCCCAAGACGCGCGAGCTGGCGGTGAAGATCCGCGATTTGAAAAAAACTTTTGACGGCAAAGACTACGTCCTTAACGGCCTCAATCTCGACATCCGCAAAGGCAAACTCACCACCATCATCGGCTTCAGCGGCACCGGTAAAAGCGTTTTACTCAAACACATTCTCGGTTTAATCCAACCCACCTCCGGCCATATTGAAGTTCTCGGCCGCGAACTGGCGAAGATGCCGCGCGAGGAGCTGATTGAGATGCGCACCCATTTAGGGGTGTCGTTTCAGTACTCCGCGCTATTTGACGATATGTCCGTTATGGAAAATGTGGTTTTTCCCTTGAGCGAACACCGTCTCTCTTTGGGACGAAAGAAGTGGGAAGAAATTGCCGCCCGAAAACTAGGCCAGGTCGGGATGGAAACAAAACACTTTACCAAGTTGCCGAGCGAACTCAGCGGCGGCATGAGAAAGCGTGTCGCTTTGGCACGCGCACTGGCATTAGATCCTGAAATCTTGCTCTACGACGAACCCACGACGGGTCTCGATCCCATCCTGACCGAAGTGGTGGATGATCTCATTCAGGAAACCCACAAGATCCACGCCGGATCTACGTCGGTGATTGTCAGCCACGACCTTTTCGCGGCTTTCCGCATCTCCGATTATATAGTTATGCTGGATAAGGGCGGCGTGTTATTGGCGGGAACGCCCGAAGAGTTTCACAAGTCGAAAAACGAGCTTGTGATGAAGTTCCTGTCCAAGGGTTTTAAGCAACAAGGATAGAGCATCAAGAAATGACATCGTGGCTGGGCAGTCCAGAATTAAAAGTCGGCATTCTTGTTGTCGCGGTGAGCGCGCTCATCGGCACGATGGCATTGAAAGTAGCCGAGGGGCCCGGCGTCCTGTCCGGAGCCAAAAGATATTTCTTCAGAGCCGATAGCGCCGGTGGACTGGTGCCCAACTCCGCGGTGAAAATGGCCGGTATCAAAGTCGGCGTGATCAAAGACATTGTGCTCGAAGACGGCCGCGCTAAGGTGATTATCACGCTCGAAGGCGACACGCGTTTGACTGAAGGCTCACAGGTGGAATTGAAGGCCATGGGAATTCTCGGAGATAAACACGTTGAGTTGGTGCCGGGCGACAATCAGGCGCCGGTGCTTCCGCCCGGGAGCGAGTTGTTTCTCGCGAATGGAAAAACCGGCGGAATGGAAGACGTTATGGCCGACGTTAGCAAAGTGGCTAAATCCCTCAATGAACTTTTGGATCTGGTGAAAAAAGCCGCGCAAGAGGGCGATCAAAGCACTCCCATCGGCCGCATTGTATTCAATGTGGAAAAACTCACCGGCGATATCGCTGAACTCACCGGCGAGAACAAGGAAAAAATCAGCGGGATCGTCGACCGGGTCCACAACCTGGCGAAAAACATCGACACTTACATCAACGAAGAAAGTTTGGCGCGGGTCGACCGCTCGTTACGCAACATCGAGGAGATCACCTCGAAACTGTCCAAAGGCGAGGGCACGCTGGGCCGTTTGATCAACGACGAGCAGACGGTGGAGGAATTGAACTCCGCGATTTCCAACGTGAATAAATTTTTGGGCGGGGCTGAGAAAATGGAAACCAGCGTGGACTTCCACAGCGAATTTCTTACGGGCCCGTCGCAGACCAAATCCTTCCTCGGCGTCAAGATTCAGCCGGGCTTAGACCGTTACTATGAACTGCAGGTGATTGACGATCCCGAAGGCGTGCAGCGCTCCACTCTGACCAAGTCCTCCAGCAACGGCGGTGCCGAGCAAACCTTTGAGCAGACCACCACCTACCGGAACAAGCTGAAAATCACCGGCCTCTTCGCCAAAAACTTTTTCGATTTCACCATCAAGGGCGGCTTGATCGAAAACGCCGGCGGATTCGGCGTTGACTACCACTTGTTCGACAAGCGCATGCGCCTGTCGGTGGAGTTCTTCGATTTCAAAAACGCGCAGTTGCGGGCCTTCGCCCGGTACAACTTCTTCAAGGGTATTTACCTGATCGCGGGCGGCGACAATTTGCTGTCCAAAGAAGATCAGGAAGCCACGGCGTTTGTCGGCGGCGGTATTTTTATCACCACGGATGATTTAAAACTCCTCGCCAGCAAAATGGCTTTCTAAATTCCCTTCCCAGAGTGTGTCAGTCTGAGACGGCATTCGGCCCTTTTGTATAAGGCAGTCCGGGTTCCCACATTGATGCGTTAGACTAGAACGTAGGGGAAGCGGGTATTAGGGTGATATGCGATTGGGGCCGTTGCGCGTGGACGTAACGGAGCTAAAACAAAAATGTGAAGAATGGATCCGCAGCGGCCGTAGTCATGAGGCCGCCAAGGCTCTCGAGCGGGTAAATTTAGCGCTGATTCCGCGCGCGCATCGCCGCAGCCTCGCCAATCTGGCCCGCCGGGCCGATCTCTATGATTTGGGTTTGCGGATTTTAACTCCGATTATGAGCGCGGAGTGCGCGCCCACCGATTATGAGCGCGCCGAATACGGCGCCCTCCTGCACAAGATCGGTGCCAATGGCGAAGCCCTTGAAATTTTGCGTTCAATCAATTCCGATGATGTACCTGAAGTGTTGTTGTTCCAAGGTTACTGTCACTTCGGCCAGTGGAACAGCGAAGCGGCGGTGGCGCCACTCGAGGTGTACTGCCATCATCCCAAGGTGACCGGTTATTACCGGTCTCTGGGCCAGCTCAATTTGTTGACAGCCTTGGTCTCCGCCAAATTGTTTATCCGGGCTCATCATTTGATCGGCGAATTGGAACTGGCCATCGTCGGCCGCTTCCCACGGCTCGAGGCGAGTTTCGCGCAAATCCGATCCGAACTGGCGATTTTAGAAGACGACTTTTTGGAAGCCGACCGTCAACTCAAAATCGCTGAATCCTTTCTCAATGACAAATCCTCCGACCATCTGTTTTTGCGAAAATGGCGCGCGGTCATGCACTTGGTGCGCAATGGAGACTCCGCTCCGCTGCGGCAGATCGCCGTGGACGCCGCCGACGCCTGCCAATGGGAAACGGTGCGCAGCTGCGATTACCAACTGTTAAAATTCGCCGGCACTCAGAAACTATTTGAAGATCTTTATGCGGGCACACCGATCGCCGGCTACCGGGACTCCTTGGTGCGGGTCACGGACGGCAGATTTCAGCTTCCAACAGTGTCGGTGCGGGGCACCGGTGAGCAAATGTTTAACCTTACGACCGGTGAAATTGACGGCGACGACATTTTCGCGCGCAAAAAGAATTTGCACAAGATGCTGCTGGCCTTGAGCGCCGATGCTTACCGTCCGTTGCGCATCGGCGGTATTTTCTTAAGCGTGTTTCCGGGTGAGCACTTCGATATTTTTTCCACGCCCGACCGTTTGCACCAGCTGATGTTCCGCTTGCGTTCGGTGCTGAAGGCGGCCGGCGGTCCGGTGGACATCGTGGAGCAGAACCGCTTTTACCGGGTGGTGGTGCAGAGTGATTGGCGAATGGAGCTGCCGCTGGATTTAGCAAGTATTGAACCCGCGCCCATCGTGAAGCTGCGGCAAATTTTCGGTAATAAATATTTTTCGACAAAATCGGCGGCCGAAAGTCTCGAGATGCCGGTGACCACGCTCCGCCGCGTGCTGAAAGCGGCATTGGATTCCAATCTCTTAGTGCAGGACGG
>JANMVK010000400.1:0-1483 GCA_031392725.1 Pseudobdellovibrionaceae bacterium | reverse complement strand
CCGGATATTCCTTCATCGGCCAAACCAACACCGGCATGTCGGCTGTGGGCACGGGCACCATTGCCTTTAACAGTGCTGGCGTTGAGCGCATGCGTATTTCTAACAATGGAAACGTAGGTATCGGAACGACAAATCCCACAGCGGATTGGGCAGGCGTGCGTCTCGCAATTTCTGGAGGCGACGTTGTGCTAAACGAGGGCAATTCGTACTATGCCTGGAACTCCGCACACGACTCCTACGTTCAACTCCAGGGAACAGGTGGAACCGGACTATTGAGAGTCAGCGGTCCTATGGATCTTAATCTTGTTACATTGCAGGCTCAGCCGATATCATTTTCCACCAATAACGTGGAACGAGCTCGTATCGACAGCGTGGGTCGTTTAGGTGTAGGAACTACGTCACCGTCAAGCGGATCGATATTAGATATTAACGGCACTGGAATAAATTTCAGCAGTTTAATTGTTCCGCGCGATCTCACCGCCCGCCGCCCCACCTCCGGCGTGAACGGCATGATCCGTTACAATACCAATCTCTCGAAGCTTGAAGTTTACGAAGCTAACAATTGGGTGAACATGGTCAGCAGCGGTGGCGCCGCCGATAATCTCGGCAACCACACCGCAACTCAACAAATCTTATCGACTCTTGGCACGGGCACCGCTCCCGGATACTCGTTCATCGGCCAGACCAACACCGGTATGTGGGCAGTTGGCACAGCCAACATCGCCTTCAATACGGCTGGCGTTGAACGTATGCGGGTTTCTTCAAACGGCAACGTAGGTATCGGGACAGCTAGCCCGGGCTATGCGCTTGATGTGCGAAGCAACAATGGCAATTTCAACTTGGGGCTAGGTTCAGGTGGAACAAATCAGCTCACATTTACAGGGGACTACACCAACGGAAGTGTCCTCTATGTTGAGGGATTTGGATCAAACACTGGAACCGGCCTAAACATCGCAATGGGAAATAATACGGGCGGCCAGACGGCCCTAAGCGCAACTATTGGGGGCACCAATGCCGCATCATTTTACACGTATACGAATGACGTAACTCCTGTCTTCACGGCCACGGCCGCAGCCAATGCGGTCAACGGAATTAACCTTTCCGCAGTTCCAACTGGTAATGCTGCTCAAATCAAGGCCATAGGAGCTGATTCAAGTATCAGCCTCGCAATAATGCCCAAAGGCACCGGCACCCTCGGTATAGGAACTACATCGCCTGCCGCAGGTGCCATGTTAGATGTCTATGGCACGGGCGTAAACTTCAGCTCATTGATTGTCCCGCGCGACCTTACCAATCGCCGCCCGACTACTGGCGTGAACGGCATGATCCGCTACAACACCAATCTCTCGAAGTTTGAAGTTTATGAAAATAACAATTGGGCCAGCATGGTCACCGGCACGGTTGCGGGCGACAATCTCGGCACGCACATTGCCACTCAACAAATTATGTCGACACTCGGCACGGGCACCGCCCCCGGATATTC
>JANMVK010000395.1:0-2914 GCA_031392725.1 Pseudobdellovibrionaceae bacterium | reverse complement strand
GCAGATGATCGACGATCTCGCCGGTCTGACTAAAAAGAAATTTATGCTCCATTATAACTTCCCGCCGTTCTCGGTCGGTGAAGTGGGCCGTCTCGGTGGCCAGAGCCGCCGCGAAATCGGTCACGGATTCTTGGCTGAACGCGCTTTAAAAGCCATTCTTCCGGATTGGGAAAAATTCCCGTACACCATCCGCATCGTGAGTGAAGTTTTGGAATCCAATGGTTCCAGCTCCATGGGCACGGTTTGCTCAGGTATTTTAGCTCTGCTCGACGCCGGCGTGCCGATTAAGGGCAATGTCGCGGGTATTGCCATGGGCCTGATTAAAGAAGGCAACGGCATCGCCGTGTTGTCCGACATCTTGGGTGATGAAGATCATTTGGGAGATATGGACTTTAAAGTGGCCGGCACCCGCAAAGGTGTGACGTCGCTGCAAATGGACATCAAAATCGACAGCATCAGTTTTGAAGTGATGGAGCAGGCTTTAAAACAAGCTTACGACGGCCGCAATCACATCTTGGATGAGATGGAAAAAGTCATGTCGCAACCTCGCGGCGAGATTTCGCAGTATGCTCCGCGCATCGAGACCATTAAGATCCGTCCGGAAAAAGTCCGCGAAGTTATCGGCGCGGGCGGTAAGGTCATTAAAGGCATTATCGAAGAGACCGGCGTTAAGATCGACATCGAAGATGACGGAACCATTCATATCGCGTCGGTGGATCCCAAAGCGGCTAAACGCGCCATTGAGATTATCAACTCGATTTGCGCCGAAGCTGAAGTGGGCAAGACCTACAAAGGCAAAGTGGTTAAGATCATGGATTTCGGCGCCTTCGTCGAAATCTTGCCCAACAACAGCGGCCTCTTGCACATTTCGGAAATCGCCCATGAGCGCATCCGCGATGTGACCGATGTCCTGAAAGAGGGCGATGTGTTGGATGTGAAAGTTTTGGATATCGACCGCTCGGGCCGGATCAAACTTTCGCGCAAGGCGCTGCTCGATCGGCCCCAGACGACCAACTAATCTGTGAAGGCCTATAGTTATAAGCCTATATTTCAAAAGACGGAACTCGACAACGGTGTGCGGGTGGTGACGGAAAGTCACCCCTTCGTGCGCGCCGCTTGCGTGGGCGTCTTTGTAGAAATCGGCACTCGTGATGAGCCGGAGAAAAAAGCCGGACTCACTCACTTCCTCGAACATTTGGTTTTTAAGGGGACCCGCAAGCGCTCCTCACTTGATATCGCTAAGGCGCTAGACGCGGTCGGTGGTGATCTCAACGCCTACACCACTCGCGAGTACACTTGCTTTCACGCCACCTCCTTAAAGGAGCATATGGCCTTAGGATTGGATGTGGTGGCCGATCTGGTGACCTCGGCATCATTGGCAGCTGAGGATTTTAATAAAGAGCGCGATGTGATTCTTCAAGAAATTCAAATGTCCAAGGACTCCCTGGAAGAATACATCCTGGATGATTATCTCGAAAAAGTTTACGCCGGCCACGCCTTGGGCATGCCGATTCTGGGCACCGAAGAAACATTGAAGGCCATGAAACGCGCCGATGTGGTGAGCCATTATAAGTCCACTTTCCGCGGCCCGCGGTTGATTGTCAGCGCCGCGGGACCCGTAGAGCATGATCAAGTGGTGGCGTTGGTGCAAAAGAAACTGGGGCGGCTCAGTCCCCGGACCAAGGCTCTAAAGCGCAAGGCTCCGCGCCTAAAGCAATTTCAGGAATTTATACCGCGCCCCAGTGAACAGGCTCATATGTTGGTGGGATTTCCCAGCTGTTCTTACCGTTCCAATGCGCGCTTTGACGCCATGGTGGTGAATGAGATTTTGGGTGGCGGCGTGACCTCGCGGCTCTATCAAAAAATCCGCGAGGACAAAGGTTTGGTGTACAGCGTGTACAGCTTCCTGCAGTCGTTCGTCGACACCGGATTGTTTTTGGTTTACGCCGGGGCCGGCGAAGAGAATACGTTGCCGGTGATGAAGGCGTTCAAGAGTGAAATTGAAAAATTCACTGACAGCTTGGTTAGCGAGAGCGAATTGAAAATGTTTAAAGAGCAGCTGAAGGGCCAGATTCTGCTCGGCGCCGAGGATATGGAAAACCGCATGAACTCCCTGGGAATCAATGAAATGGTGTTTGGCGAGTACCGTCCGGTTGATGAAGTGATACGCGACATTGACCGCGTGAACCGCAAATCCATGAAAAATTACGTGGAAAAATACTTTGATATGAAACAAGCTTCCCTTATGGTTATGGGTGATCTGCAGCCGGAAGCGGCACTAAAATTAATGGACGTGTGGGGGTGAACTATGGAAATCGATAAAATTAAAAAATCCATGCAGGATATCGCCAAGACTTTTGGCGCGTTGGTTGAGGAAAAACTGGGTGAGCGTTCGGAGCTGGAAGCGCAAGTGCGCCGCATGGCCAAGCAAGTGGAAATGGTTGTCAGCGAAGCTCTGTGGAGCCGCGGTTCGGACCGCGCTGTGATTAAATTTAAAAAATTGGAAAACTTTAAAGGCGATTTGCCGGAGTACGAAACCGCATATGCGGCCGGTATGGACGCGCGTGCCTGTTTGGAAGAATCGGTCACCCTGGAACCCGGCGAGCGCGCCCTGGTGCCCACGGGCTTATCGGTTGAGATTCCCCGCGGCTTTGAGATGCAAGTGCGTCCCCGCAGTGGCCTCGCCATTAAAAAAGGAATTTCGCTGGTGAATTCTCCCGGAACCATCGACTCGGACTACCGCGGCGAAATTAAAATCATCGTGATCAATCACGGCCAGCAATCCTTCACCATGGAAGATCAGGACCGCATCGCCCAATTTGTGGTGTGTCCGGTGATCCAAGCCGAAATTGTGGAAGTCACCGACCTCGAAGAATCCGAACGCGGCACCGGCGGCTTCGGCAGCACCGGGATC
>JANMVK010000282.1:0-13853 GCA_031392725.1 Pseudobdellovibrionaceae bacterium | reverse complement strand
TCCTCATCCTGCGCGACACTTTTCTTAAACGCGTAGTCCGCCTTCACCACCCAGTTTGCCAATGGAAAAAAGCTTAAGCCAATAGTGGTCGTAGTCTTATGCAAAGAATTATCCCGCAGCATTCCATCAGGAACCCGGTCGTGCAAATCATAATCGGAGTAACGAATAAAACTCCACACCCGCTGTTGGCTCTTCCACAGGCAAGTGGCGAGTTGCAAAGAATAGCCCTTGGCTCGGCTGCCCATCACAGTTGCGTTCACCACCGAAATCGAATCCGCATCGTCCAGTTGACCATGCGCCATCTGCCCGAATAACTCCAGGCCGCGAAAGCGCACCAGCGTGTGCAGTTCAGCGATATTGAATGTGCCGTGCATGTAGCTGTCGGCGCGCTGCGCGGATTGTCCGGCCACGATGGAGCCGCCGAACAGCACGTATTTTCCCTTGGTGTGAATGCGCACCACACTCATCAAGTCTTCCGCCGGAGCGTTCTGCCCGTGACTGCGGCCGCCGGCCAAAAAAGTTTCGCCCTTAAAGCCGCTGGCATTGAGCGAGTTGAACACACCGGCTTGAATTTCGGCGCGCGGGCGGTTGACCCATAAACTCACGCCGTTCTCATGCCAGGTGGAGGGAATCAACTCGCGTTCCAGTTCGGGTTTTAAAACGCCGTGATAGGTGACGGGTTCATTGAGCGTGTTGACCCAGCCGACGGGCACCAGCTGATGGCCGATGCGAAGGCCCATCTCCTGCCGGTCATCGCCGATCCAATCGGCGTAGGCCGAAAGCACCACCACTTGACCCTTTTGCAGAGTGACCGTGTTGCTGGCCTCAGAACCGCCGTTCTCGAGGAGAATTTGCGAATTGAACAGCACGCGCCGGTGCAGGCGCGCGGCCAGAGTGGGGGAGAGGCTGGTTACATTCAAGCGGTTGACATTGCGCGCGCCGGTGCTGTCGCGGCCGTGGCGTTCGGAGAAACTCATAAACTCGGAACTTAAGCCCCATGTGGTGGCCGCCGGTTGATAATAAACTTTCGAAGCGGAGGGCCCGAGCCCGGTGAACGTTTGTTTGATCGAGGCCGCTAGGAATTTGGAGTCGGTCGAACTGGTGGAGACCGTGTTGTTCAAACGCAATTGCGCGACGGTGGCTTCGAGCTTCTCCAAGCGTTGCTCAACACCGGGTACACGGTGAGACACATCTTGGGTCACAATGATGGGAGTGGGACCCATGGGCGTCACGTGATCGGCGTCCTCATCTTCGACATTAAAAATTTTTACTTCAGGCGGGCCACTGCCGTCGACGGCCTTCGCGGGCTGTTGCCCGTGAGCGCATAGAATTCCGCTGAGAATAATAATGAACGCGGTCAAACCAAGGATCCCCCGTTATGTCAGTGTACGTGGTGCTTAACAAAACTGTTATCTTTTGGGACTCGGACGGGACGAGGGACGAGCCGAGGCCGGGTCGTCGGGAAATTCACCTTTGGTCAAGTAAGAGTCGAGCATTTCCCGGAGGATAGGCTGGCAGCTTCCGCCACAGGCCCCGACTCCAGCCGTGGTCGCGTCGAACACTCTGCCTAAAGTCGTACAGCCGCGCCTAATTGCGGCCTCGATCTCAGCCTGGGGAATGGCGTTGCACAGGCAGATCAAGCGTTGGGATTTATCTTTTTTGTTTATTGGTGCCATGGGAGGAATCCAGGCCGTGCAACAGCATTTGCACCACTTTGCCTTTGATGTCGTTGTACTCACCGTGAATGTAGGCGCCGGCCGCGAACATATGGCCGCCACCCTGAAACGATTCGGCAATGCCCAACACTTCCAGCTCGCCTTTGCTGCGCAAGGAAAGTTTGTATTCATTTTTGGCGTCTTCGCGGAACAAGGCCGCGGCTTGCAGTGAATTCACATTCATCAGCATGTCGATCACATCGCGCGAATCATCCATGTCCATGTTGTGGTCGAGCATATCCTTGGCGAATAATTTCAGGACCGCGATTTGGCCGTTGCCGTGGAATTCAATTTGTCCCAGCACTTTGGCCAGGAACGCCACTTTGTTAATGGTGTGCGTGGAAAACAAGTGGCGGTGAATTTCCTCAGCGTTATTAATGTGCATCAAAAGTTCGGCGGCGATTAAATGGGAATTCACCGAATTTTTTACGAAACGGAAAACCTGAGTGTCAAACGCCACGCTGGTGTAAAGCGCCTGCGCGATTTTTTCATCAATGCGGATGCCCAAGCCTTTTAAAATAAAATAAGAAATTTCGCCCGTGCTGGCGGCACGGGTCTCAATGTAGGAACCGGCCGTGGGCTCGGGTCCCTGGTTTAACACCGGATGATGGTCGACAAACAAAATATCGCGGCAGGACTTCTGCATGGTGGCGAACAAGGGGTCCACCAGGCGGCGGTCGTTGGTGTCGAAAATTAAGGCAAGATCGGTGTTATCGATCGGGGAGTGGGGACCTTCGAAGATTTCCAGGTGCCGTTCAGGCTCCAAAAAATTGTATTTCTTAGGCACCGCATCGACCAAAAGGACCCGCACCTGCTTGCCGCTCTTTTTTAGACCATGGTAAAGCGCCAGGAGAGCCCCTAGGCCGTCCCCGTCACATTGCTTATGAGTCGTAAGCAACATGGTCTGAGCCGCCTTTATCCGGCGTACTAGAGAGTCTACATTAAGTGCTGAAAGGCTTGGAGTTGCCATAATTTAACTCTATGTTATCGGCGGCCCACTGCTTTGGCTGCAGGTAAATCTTTTGTTTGACTGCGTCAAGGACTTCTCTATTATACCAGGCTTCGTTTTCGCAGGAGAAACAAATGTCAGATCGCCAACCAATGACCGTCGCCGGCAAGTCTAAACTTGAGTCGGAACTCAAACAATTACTCACTGAAGAGCGTCCCGCCGTGATTAAGGCGATCGAGGAAGCCCGCGCCCACGGCGACATCAGCGAGAACGCAGAATACGAAGCGGCTAAAGACCGGCAAGGTATGATCGAAGGCCGCATCGCCGACATTCAAGGCAAGCTGGTCAACGCCGAAGTGGTCGACACAGCCCAACTAAAGTCGCAAAAAATTATTTTCGGCGCCACGGTGGAACTTCAGGACCTAGAGAGTGAAGAAACCGTAGCCTATCAAATCGTCGGTGAAGACGAGTCCGACGTGAAGAACGGAAAGGTCTCGGTTTTCTCTCCCATCGCGCGCTCGCTGATCGGCAAGAAAAAGGGCGATATCATTGAGTTTCGCAGTCCAAAAGGCGAAAAGGAATTTGAAGTTCTGAACTTTTTCTTCAAATAACGTAAAGGCAGCATGCGCATACTTCGTGGCAAGAGCAGTTTGGAAGTTTCTTCCCATGGCTTTGCCCTGTTTGTGGTCGGACTGATTCTCGCCACTTTCGTGGGCGGCGCCGTGCGCACCCTGCTCGGCTCAGACCGCGTGCACCAGCGCATCGTCATGGAGCTGCGCAACCGCTTTCCCAAACAAGATATCAAAATCGGCGCCACCGAAGTGCTGCTTTCGCGCGGGATTTGGCCGGCGCTCGGGCTAAAAATCACCAGCGTGAGTTTCAAACAGGAAACCTGCGACCGCTTGAGCTTCTCGCTGGAAGTTCCCACCGCGGTTTTGCCCGTTAATTTGTGGAGTTTAAAAAGCGGCAATGTGCGCTTGGGTGAGTTGGAACTGTTCGCCGGTAAAATGCATTTCGATTACCGGCCGTGTCCGTCTTTGGCGCCGCCGCCCGTGGAGATTAAAAAACCAAAATCACCGCTCGGCCTGATGTTGCCCGCAATCGTGGTGGCTCCTTTGCCTCCCGATTGGCATCCGCCCAAGTTTGAGTGGAAGGACTGGGGCCGCGCGCTGGATGGAGTCGAGCTCAATGATTTCACGCTTACCTATGAAAACAATCCGACGTGGAAATTGTTCGTAAGCTCAGCGCAGCTCGATTTCTCTCAGGAGTTTTCCGGCCGCGCCAGCGTGGAAGTGCAAAAGAGCCTGCCGTTTGGCACTTTGATTCACCTGGTGGAGATGGACGCTCATAGCGATAACTCCGTGCTGCAGTGGCAGATCAATTCAGAATTTAAAGAGGGCCGCGTGACCTGGAAGGGCAGTTGGGACACCAATAACCATTCGGCCGTGAGCTCGGTGGAGGTCAGCCAATTTCCGATTAAGGAAGTTCTGACGGAACTTTTTCAGATGGGCCTGATCGATCGCGAAGTGGAAATGAAAACCACGTGGGTCAGTTGCAATGCAAGCTGGGAAGGTTCGTTTAAAAAACCGCACGAGACTCCGGTGCAAATTAAGTCGTGTAAATTGGAAGGCGCTTACGGCGGCATGCAGCTGGAGAAAGCCGATCTGTATCCGTTTTACGGCGAGCTGCTGAAGCAGCCGATGGAATTGAAGGTGCAGAATCTGCAAGTGCAGCCCATCGTGGAAGCGCTCAACCGCCAGGTGCTGCCGACCGTGATCAACAAGCTCGGCGTGTGGTCGGGACAAGTGCAGTATTTGAATAGGAACAGCTGGAGCTTGAACGGCAATCTCGACGGCGGCGAAGTGGTGTTTTCCAATCAAAGCGTGCGCGGAAAACAATCGCTGCGCCGGATTCACACCACCGTTGAGCGGGTGCAGGGGTTGATCGCGGCAAAAATTGATCAGGTGGAAATGAACGACGGGCAATTCAATGGCGTGGTCGAATTCACCTTGAACGACGACTGGCGCAGCGGCACGTTCCGCGCGGATATCGCCAATTTAAAATTGAGTCCCGGAATTCAAGTGCTGCTAATGGGCGGCGGTTGGGACACCTTGCGCTTGAATGGCAATGGAGCTTTACAAAACGGCGAGCTGAGCGAATGGAAGGGCACCTTTGAAGCTCCCAAATTGAATGGCGTGGGCTGGTCGGGCGACAATCTGCAAGTGCAATCCAAATATGCGCCGGGCGTGTTCACCATGGAAGCGCAATTGAATCGCATTGAACTGGGTCCTCAATGGCGCTACTTCCCGATGATGAAGGAGCGCGTGGGCCAAGAGGGCAACACCATCGCGGTGAAAGATGTGCGCACCAAAGTTGAAGTGCGAAAACAAGGCGGGGAAATCCTGTCGTTCACAGCGATTGATGAAGTCTCCGGAAAAACCTGGCGAGGCCGCGGCACATGGCTTCGCGATCACGAGCTGGTCGCGGCCCTCTCAGGCACAGTGGCCGGCAAACCCAGAACCTACACCGTACGCGCCGAAAAAGGATTATTGAGCATGGACGAGCAGCCCGGAGCCGCTCGGTGAAAAGCGTCTTTCGCGCCAAAGGCGTCCGTCACCTTTTTGCGTATCAGCGCGGCATTTTATTGTGAAAATATTTGCGACGGTGATTGCGTTGGCCGCGGTCGGCTTCTTGGCTTTCGCTCCAGCCATTCCGCAGAATCCTGAATATTATAATTTTGCCGACTCGCGGATGTTTTTTGGTATCCCTAATTTTTGGAATGTGATGAGCAATGTGCCGTTTCTTTGGGTGAGTGGGATGGGCTTTTGGGCGAGTCTGAACTGTCCGCGGGCATTTGCAGTGCCATCGGAGAAGTGGGCCTTCCTGGCTTTTTTCACCGGCGTGTTTCTCACCGCCTTTGGCTCCGGGTATTTTCACTGGAATCCCAGCACGGACACTTTATTGTGGGACCGTTTGCCCATGGGTATTTTGTTTATGGGCTTCGTAGTGGGAATTTTATCGGATCATTTAGGCGCCGGCGTTGGCCGAATAATTTTGATTCCCTCGCTCGTCGCGGGCATTGGCAGCGTGCTGTGGTGGTATTTCAGTGAGCAACGGGGCGCGGGGGATTTGCGGCCTTATGGCATTGTGCAATTTGGTCCTATGGTCTTTCTACCGGCGGTACTGGCCTTTCACGCTTCCCGCTATACGCATGCGCGAATGGTGTGGCTGATCGCCGGCCTTTATGTGCTGGCGAAAATTTTTGAACACTTTGATTCACAGGTGTTTAGCGCGGTGGGAATTATGAGCGGCCACTCCATTAAACATTTGGT
This sequence comes from Pseudobdellovibrionaceae bacterium, assembly GCA_031392725.1. Lineage (GTDB taxonomy): Bacteria > Bdellovibrionota > Bdellovibrionia > Bdellovibrionales > UBA1609 > JALHOQ01. The sequence goes on along the minus strand of JANMVK010000282.1, from coordinate 7,857 downwards.
AACGGCGGCCGCGGCATATTACGTGGCGAAAATGCTATCAGCGCGTAATGCGGTTTAAAATCTGCTGCACTCTTAACATCAACTGAATCTGGGTATTGGAAGTTTTCAGCTTATTGAGAAACTCCGTCGTGACCAAGTCCCCTTCTTGCAATCCGGCTTGGGCGAAGAGCGAATCGGGTCTAACTTTGGTGATTCTCCAGCCGCGGTGTTCGCGCTTGGCTTCGGCCAGCTGGGGGAGTTTGTTCCAATCCTTTTCCATGCGCTTCACCAGCGACTCGGTCAGATTGATCTCCAAGATTTTTTTCGTTTTCAATTGTTCCTGGATAACCGCCACTTCTTGCGGCGTCTGCTCCGCGGGCGGTTTAAAGCCGAAATGGTAAATGATTAGGACCACGGTCAGGATGGCGGCAACTGAGAGATTATAGTTCATCGAAATATGAGAACATGTTTACCAGAACCTGACACGGAAAATGTCAGGATTATTTGCGCATAGTCGCCGACATGTGCCAAAATTTTGAATTCACTCCACAATTTCTCACGTTGATTTCAGGCCGGAAATTTTAGGCCGTGCTGTCAAGTCGATTCTTCACGATAAATTCCGCGGACTTCCGGTCGTGCCCGAATCCCTCCAGCTGATTGATCCGATTGTAGTCCCGCAAACCGAGCAAGGCCTTCCAGCCTATTACAATTCGCGTGAAAGGCCGGTAATCCCAAAATTTCATTTTGCCCAAATTTTTTCGGGTCCATCGATTTATTCCCGTTATGGACATCATGATGGCGGATGTAATGGCCCTGATGAACGGCTTAAATGTGAAACGGTTGCCGAGCTTAAAATGCAGGTGAAGATGATTGCCCACATTGGCGAGGGAAAGAATCTTTATGCCATACTTCTGGGCGAACTTGCTAATGATGGATTCAATTTTTTTCCGGTTTTCCGTGCGCCTGAAAGACCATTCACCCTTAGCTTTGGTCGACCGCATTACTAAATGCATCGAATTTTCCACGGCTAGAGGCCGTCCTCGTGAGCGGCCTTTTCGAGTATTGAGAAGCATTCCGCCGTAAGCGCTGTTTTCATTCGTCAGAAGTTTATATTGCTTCAGTTTCATGTGAACGAAGGTATAAAAATGACAGAAAAAGGTCAAGACTATTTGAATCATTTTTCGAAATTCGAGTTGCGGTTAAATTATTTCCCTGAATTAAATGGCGTTGGCGTTGGCGTTGGCGTTGATTTGCATCTCGTTCATTCCCATGGCTGTGTGGTAAGTTCATAGCGAAACTTAACTTTTCGCTCCTTGAATTCGGTGAATAGCTCGTTGATCCCTTCAACTCGTATGTAGCAGCTGGAGCTCGCACCCAAAGCGCGGGCTTCATCCTCACTAGCTGCCTGCCAAAAATGGATTTCGGCGGGACCGCGGCGGACAATCACAAATTTTTGCGCATCGAATTTAGCAGCGATTTCAAAACCCAGGCTTTCTACAAAAAATGTGGCTGTCTTACCGACATCTCCCGAGGGCAACTGTGGACTAGCCGGGCTCAACGCTCACGCGAACGGTCCCAGCAATTTTGTCCACGACCTGTCGACCACCCGGGCTGCGGTTTCAGAGACGCTCTCGGCGAATTTTTCCGACCATTTCTTGCGGCCGGAAAGTTCCAGGCGGTAAATTTGCGCGGTGTCGCGCTGTTTGAATAAATAATCATCGCTGCTGATCAAGTCATCGACCAAACCTAATTCCTGCGCGCGCCGGCCGAACCAATATTCGCCGGTGGCCACGCGGGCGAGATCCAAATTCGGGCGGTTTTCCTTCACAAATGCCTTAAACAAAAGATGTGTATCTTCCAATTGTTCCTGAAACTTTTGCCGGCCTTTATCGGTGATTTCGCCAAACAGACTGACAGTGCGTTTAAATTCTCCGGCGGTGGCCTCTTCAAAATCCACATCATGCTTCTTTAATAGGCGGTGGAAATTGGGCACTTGAGCCACCACGCCAATGGAGCCGATGATGGCAAACGGGGCCGCAAGGATGCGGTGCGCTGTACAGGCCATCATATAGCCTCCGCTGGCGGCGATTTTATCCACGCATACCGTTAACGTTAATCCGCTGTCACGAACCCGCATCAGTTGCGTCGCGCCTAAGCCATAAGCGTGCGCCATGCCGCCGGGGCTATCGATTTTGACCACCACTTCATCGGTGCCGGCGCGCCCGATGGTGAGAATGGCCGTGATCTCTTCACGCAGATTTTCCACATGGGACGCGCGAAGATCGCCGGGAAAATCGAGGACGAACACGCGCTTTTTGTCTCCCGGATCCTTAGCCGCCAATTTGGCTTTTTTCTTCTCGGCCTTTTGTTCCAATTTCAAAGCTCTACCAACCAGCACCCGGCTTTTTAAGGCCCGCGCCAGGCGCTCGTACTTACGGTTGAGGTTTTCCACATCGAGCAGGGATTTGGATCCGCGCGCCCGTGCCAGCAGGCCAAAAAACAAAATTAAAATTAATGTGAAGGCGAACACCACGACGGCGACCTTGCCGGTAAACAAGCCTAACTCGATTAAAGCGTCCATCGCATGTCTCCATCTTCCTTTTTTGACCTAAGTCGTGAAACGTAAGGTCAGGGCCTACGTTTTAACAGAGAGTCATATAAGATCAAGGACATGCGTCATTGGCTATTTATTGTATTTCTGTGTCCCTTCGCCGCTGAGGCCATGGTCTGCGACACGGCGGAGCTGGAGCGGGCTCACCGGGAAGTTGAACGCCTCCATCAGCGCTATGATGACTTTTTCCGCTACGAAAAGATGAAAGAAGAACACCAGCGCGAAATTGAGGCCGCCGCCCCCGAGGTCAAGATCCAGAAGGAAATCCGGGAAAAAGAGTTGGAGCGGGCGCGCCGTGAATACCGGGCCGTGCCTAAGGATTACGCGCGTGAAGAGGCTCTGCGCATTGAGTGGGAAAAGTCACAGAAAGACCGCGTGAAGCAAATCGAACTCGCGCGTCTTTGCGAAGTGCAGCAAAGAGAGGCTGCCGAACAGATTCTTCGCAAGGGCCGCAAGGTTCCCGAACTGAAAGAGTTTGACCTCGAAGAATGACCTGCGGAATGATGTCCCCAAACAAGACAGCAAGAGGTCTTGAGGAGTACATCATGATGAAATTTATCTGCACCACACTCACATTGTTCTTATTAAGTTCGCCCGCTTGGGGACAGGAATGGGCCGCGAGCATCGGGGTTCACCAAACCACCGCCGATAGCAACGACGCCACCGCCACGGTCGACGGAAAATTAAATTATAAAGTGGGCGCGCTGATCGGCTTTGAACTGCAAGACAAAACTAAATTCCGCACGGGCTTTCTCTACAATCAGCGCCATATCGACATCACCACCGGCGGCATTAAGTATGAATACAACTTCGACTACATCGATATTCCGGCCATGGTTCAGTACAACATCAACGAGATGGTGGGATTTTTCGGCGGTCTGGTGATCGCGGTGAACATGAATGACGACGTCGATGTGCCCTCGGGCGCGCCGGCCGTCGACCAAGACGCGGAAAAGATGGTCGCCATCTTAACCGGAGGCGTAAATTTGATGTTCAACGATATGATCGGTTTTGATTTTTACTATGAGCGCGGCATGGGCCGCTTCGCCAATAAGCTGGAAAACCATTCCACCTTTGGCGGCAATTTCCTCTACTGGTTCTAATTTTTCAAAAGATTGTTGATGGGAGTGCCGGTGAGTGACGACACTCTCCGCAGGAATAGCGCCACCAGCACCGCGGAAAATACCATGAGCGGCGCCGCGATCATCACAAATCCCATCCAAGTCATGCGCGCGATTTGTTCGTTCAACACCTGCTCTTGCGCCGACAGCTCGAGGTTAAGATCGATGTCGACGAAGATGCGATAGGCGATCACAAAATTTAACACGGCGGAAATCAGAAACGAAAACGACAGCCACAAAGTGGTGCGTTGGAGCAGCCCGAGAAAATCGCGCTGGCGGCTAAATTCCGCCAGCTTCTGCTCAATCAATTCCATATTTAGCACGTGAGGATTGCAAAAAATCATTTTCGCCGCCGGGCTCTCGCTCCAGCGCGAAGCCAGCACCAGGATGCCTAAAACCAGCGGCAGCGACATTTCCTTAACGGCAAACCAGATTCCCTGGAGCTTCAGCAGCGCCAGGCTGCCGGTCAAAAGGATGTTCAAAATGCCCAGAAGCGAAACATAATTCTTGTGGCCACGGCGAACATAGTCTTGCACGCCATAAACCAGAGGAAAGGCCAAGGCGAGGCCCAAAGTGAGCTTGGGATCGAGGTAATGGCTGGCCTTGTTCAACACAATCACCGGCAGGAGAATGTTGATGAGCAAATTAAGAAGCGGATTTTCCGGCGGTGGTGTGGTCTTCATCGATTAAGGTCTTGGTTTCGCCCATTTTTGTTGAGGTTCCAGAATCGCTTGAGATTATAATAAGATATTGCTCAGTCAACAGCGTTAGTGAGGGCTACTTGGGGATTCATGACGATCAACGTTGAACTTCTGCTTGGATTGCTGATTTTTTTCCAAATTAAGCATTTTTTCGCGGATTTCGTTTTCCAGAACGTGTGGATGCTGCAGAAATCGCGTCCGAGTTGGGATTTTGTCCCTCCGCTTGCGCTCCATTGCGGCATTCATGGCTTGGCCACGTTGGCCGTCGTGCTGTATCTGGCTCCTCAATATTGGTTTTTAGCTATTTTTGATTTTGCCGTGCACTTCACCATGGACCGCATTAAAGCCGGGCCCCGGTACCTCGGGCGCTTTTCCGATATGCGCAGCAAAGCGTTCTGGGTGACTTTCGGCATCGATCAAATGGTGCATCACCTTACGCACATCTACATCTGCTGGTTCCTAGTCACTCATATTCCCGCATAACCACTTCGGTTGTCTCATTTAGATACGACCCGAATATGTCAGTTCATTTTGACACACCGAAACCGTACTCTGGGAGTGGGTAGTAGGGCTGGAGCGCGGGACGTCACGCTGAACATCAACGAGCGGGTTTATGAAATTCAATATCGCATTAGCGTTCCTCATGGCGCTGCCCATGCCTTTTTTCAACTGCGCAAAAGTCCGCGCGATGAAAGCCGATTATTTTCTCTCGCTCACTGTCGAGGAACAATTTCAAGATATTTTAGCACTCGATAAATTCACCGTGGAATATGGCCATATGGGAGCCGTCACTACTGAAAAAAGCGTGCTGTACACCGCCGTCTTCAACCGGGAAATCAGCTTGTTGACCGTCAACAATTCTGAATATTCAGCGGACGGAAGAGATGTCATCAGCCGGTGCACCGTGGTGCGTTCCGCCGCCGAGTTTGATCAATTGTCTTTGGACCTCAATGCCATAGTCCTAGAGGAACAGACGCAAACCACCGCCGGCGTGGGTGACAGTTGGCTTTCGTTCCTCGACCGCCGAGGACATACGGTGCGGTTATTTTTCGCGGGAGCGAGTGCCGCCAATGGCAAACAGGTGATCGCGGATGGAGATGCGCTCCAGGCTTCGTTTAAAGCGCTGGCCACCTGCCCATAAACAAAATGTGTTTCATTTTGAGAACTGCGGTTCAATAAAATAAGTCGGAACCGGTTGTCGGGTATTCTAGTATGGGGCTATGAGGGGGCATTTGGTTATGAGACTGTTAATACTAATTTCCTTGTTAGTGACCGCCACATTTCAAGGCTGCGACGGAAGCGGCATCGGCCGGCCCAATTCTCCCGGCAATGGTCAAGGTTATGAAGGCGTTAAGCCCGACCCTGATTTTGACCCCGGTGACATAGTCTATGTACCACCCGCTGGCGCCGGCGATGCGTACGGAATAAAAGGCAACTGCGAGGACATTTCGCGCTACGAATCGGTCATCTTGTTTACCAAACGCGGATATGAATTGATCGCCGACAATTGTGTGGAGGTGATTCCGGCCTTAAAAATCGAAGAAGATCAATTGACCGTGCTGCAAGGGCCGCCTATTGCCCTGATCTTTAACAAACGCATTTACCCGAAGGTGTCGCGATGATTGAGCAGCTCATTGAAGAATGTGAAGCGCTCCTCCGCGCCGGGCAGTTGAGTGAAGCCGGCGCCAAAATGAAAACAGCCAGCAGCAATTCAATTCCGCGGAATTTATGCCTGCAAGTGGCCAATATCTGCCGGCGCGCTCAGCTCGACGGCATTGCTTTGAGAATTTTATCTCCCGTCGTGCGCTCCGACAACCCGGCCATCACCCAGCCCAAAGCGGATGAGATCGCCGAGTACGCCGCCAGTTTGCAAAAGATCGGCGCCGTCAATGAGGCGATTAGCCTGCTGGAAAATGTCGATCGCGAAAAAGTGCCGGCGGCCAATTTGTATTTGGCATTTTGCCTGTTCCGCCAATGGGATTACGCAGGCGCCATTCCCCACTTGCAGCAATTTATCAAAGTCGAATCGGATCCTTATAAGAAATTAGTGGGCTCGGTGAATCTGGCCGCGGCCATGGCCACCAGCCTGGATTTGCCCGCGGCCCATACTGTTCTTGACGAAGCCATGCAAGCCGCAGTCAGTGGCAATCACACGCGCTTGTTGTCCAATTGCCATGAGCTCCGTGCCCAATTGGGCCTAGCGGCCAATAATTTTGCCCAAGCCCGCGAGGAACTGACTTTGGCGCGCAAACTTTTGCCTCAGGGCTTTGACGCCTTTTTCGTGCGCAAATGGTCAGCCATCGTGAACAGCTTGGAAAGCCGCGATTCTTCATTCTTGCTGAACCTGGCTCCCGCCGCCGAAGCTCAGGGCGATTGGGAATGTTTGCGCGAGATTGATTTCTTCCGCCTGAAACTGAATTTTGACCAGCCGTTGTTTGATCATTTAATGTTCGGAACTCCGTTTGAAGCTTATCGCAAGCGGGTGGAGTTGGATCTTAAAGCACGTCCGACCGCCGAGAGTTATTTGCTTGGCTCCAAAGATGCGCCGTGCTTCGACGCCGGTTCCGGCGACTTCACCGGCATCACTTTAAAATATCCGGGTAAAACCCTGCACCAGTTGGCGGCGATTCTGCTCAGCGATTTTTACAAGCCCTGGAGTCTGGGTGAGATTTTCTCGCAGCTGTTTCCCCAGGAATATTATAACGCTTTCTCATCGGCCAACCGCGTGCACCAGTTGTTGTGGCGTTTGCGCAAATGGCTAAGCGAGAACAATGTGCCGGCGCGCTTGGTGGAAGCGGGCGGCAAATTCAGTTTGCGCATTGAGGGACCATTCGCCTTCTCGGTGCCCTACCAGCGCCTGCAGACCACCGAACACGCTTTGGAAATTCATAAAATTAAGGGCACCTTCGGCACCGAACAATGGTTTTCCCAGCGTGACGTCCGCAGCAAGCTGCAGATGTCGTCGGCCTCGTTTAAGCGGCTCGCTTCCTGGGCGGTTAAGGAAAACCGTTTTGAGCGCGCCGGTAACGGACGCTCGACCGTTTACAAAATCGCGGGCTAAAGACGCGCTGTCAAAACGTTTTGATAAAATTCAAAGTTTGAGTGCCATCAAACTGTGACGGATAAACCGCCATCGTCGAGGCTTGGGCGGCATTCTTGCCGTCGGCCTCCCGGCGCCCCATGGACAGGCTGGATTTGGCCACGATATAACCAATGGCGATCCCGAGCGGATAGTCGCTTGCCCAGTGAACGGCATTGTTCATCATTTGTAAGCCCAGCAGCGTGCACCAGGTGACGGCAATGGGAATCGTGTAGTGGGAATATTCCGGATAGTTGCCGTGGATGACCGTAAACACAGAAGTCGCGGTCATGATGTGGCCACTGGGAAAGGCGTCATATTTGGGCGTGTTGGCGCCATAGGCTTTGATGCTGGGAAAAGGCCGCC
>JANMVK010000153.1:0-1300 GCA_031392725.1 Pseudobdellovibrionaceae bacterium | reverse complement strand
GAGAAAGTGGCCGTGCAGCTGGCGGCGGCTTTACACCGCCGGGGCAAGAGCCGCGGTTACATCAACGGCCAATTGCGCAAACGCAAGCTGCCCGCGGTGGAAATGAACAATGACGATGAACTGGAAAAAGCGCGCGAGCTGTTGGTGAGAAAATTCGGCGCGGAAAAATTAAGCTGGGAACAGCGGACTAAAGCTTACCGGTATTTAAAATACCGCGGGTTTGAAGACCGCTGGATTAGAAAGGCCTTGGACAATGAGCAGCCAAATGAATAGCCATGACGTGCGCAAAAAATTTATCGACTACTTCGGCAAACACGGACACAAGCATGTGGAGAGTTCACTGCTGATTCCTGAGAATGATCCGACTTTACTGTTCACTAACGCCGGGATGAACCAGTTTAAAAATGTGTTTGTCGGACTTGAGCAGCGCGACTACAAACGCGCGGCCACCTCGCAAAAATGCGTGCGCGCCGGCGGCAAACACAACGATTTTGAAAATGTCGGCTACACCGCCCGCCACCACACTTTTTTTGAAATGCTGGGCAATTTTTCCTTCGGCGATTATTTTAAAAAGGAAGCCATTCATTTCGCTTGGGAACTGATCACCAAAGAGTATGGTCTTGAGAAAGACAAATTGTACGTCACGGTGTTTCAGGATGACGACGAAGCCGCCGACATCTGGCACAAGCAAGAGGGTGTGCCCAAAGACCGCATCTACCGTTTTGGAGAAGCCGATAACTTTTGGCGCATGGGCGATGCCGGACCGTGCGGACCGTGCTCGGAAATCTTTTACGATCTCGGCCCCGAAGCGGGCAAGACCAAGGACGACGTGATGGGCGGCCCCGGCGACCGCTTTATGGAATTTTGGAACTTAGTATTTATGCAGTACGAAGAAGACGGCAAAGGCGGCCGCGTGAAGCTGCCCAAACCTTCCGTCGACACCGGCATGGGCCTTGAGCGGCTGACCAAAATCATGCAAGGCAAAGTGAATAACTATGACACCGATTTGTTTCAGGACATTATCAAAGTCGCAGCTCGAATGGCGGGTACCGAGTACGGGAAAAAAGAAGATGTGAATGTGGCTTTGCGGGTTTTGGCCGACCACGCCCGTGCCACCGGATTTTTAATCGCCGACGGCGTGCTGCCCTCCAACGAAGGCCGCGGCTATGTGTTACGCCGGATCATGCGCCGGGCGATCCGCTTCGGCCGCCAACTATCGGAGGACAAATCCATGTTGCCGGCTGCGGTCAGCGCCGTGATCGCTAAGATGGGCTCGACCTATAAAGAGCTCGAACAACAG
>JANMVK010000266.1:0-1777 GCA_031392725.1 Pseudobdellovibrionaceae bacterium | reverse complement strand
ATTTTTTGCCGTTGCCACTTGGTTACCCCCTAAAAAACAGTGCCATCACTCTCAATTTTTAACGGCGGCTCGCCGTTCTTGCGCATTTCAAAAGCCAAGCGCCGGCCCGCCCACCAGGTCCCGCCCACAAGCACATTAGCCAAAGGAAAATCCTGAGCAGTTTTACCCAGCGTTTTGCGCACTTCATCGCCGATCCGGTCCAGCAAATGAATCGTTAGCGCGCGCCATTCGATAATCAAATCCGTGCCCGGCACCCAGCTGACCAAACCATCCTTGGGACTTTTTAATGTGAGCAGACCCGAATCGAGCAGCAATCCGCCATTGCGGTATTCAGCAAGACCCGTCAGCTCTTCGATTCCCGTCACCGTGTAACCGGCGTCTTGAATGGGCTCAATCAGTGAATAGGTCATCCACTGCGAAAGTTTATGCAGCGGAACCAAGGATTCAAATTTGTCCAGGGTGTTCAATTTCGAGTGGCGCCACACATCGCCCAGGTTCACGCCGTTGGCGGTCAAGCGTCCGGGCCAAATGGGTCCCAACCCATCCAGCACCGCGCGCAAAATACCGCTCGCAGGAATGGAATCACCGTATTTAATATGCAAAAAATCAATGATATTTCCGGGACGGCTGTCCTTGAACGCCGAACTAGCTTCCATGGCGGCTCCCAGGTTGCGCAGCAAGGCCGATCGGCCCTCCACACCCAGCAACGGGTTGCCTTCACTCACTTGAAAATACTTTTCGATATCGGCCGGCGTGATACTTTTTAAGCCCACCGAATCCGCGCGCGGAGTTTTTTTGTCGGAGCTCATCGCCCCGCTTAAAAACATATGATAGCTGGCGACGCCCAGACCCTCGGAACGGGTAAAAGACTTGTTCGATTCTTTTTCGTGAAACTTCCAAGTGGCGCCGGCCCCGGCATCGAGCAGCACCGAGGTGATGACCAAATCCAATTGCACGCGAGCCTGTTCGATTTTGTCCAATTTTTTAATCTTCGCGCGCAGCTGTCCCGCGCGGTCAATTCCACCGGCGCGAAAATGACCCCAACGCGAATGAAACGGAATGCGCAAATCCGGATACTGATCGCGAATCACCTTCAACACATAGTTCACGGTGCTCTGCATTTTGTCGTGATGATAAGAAAACGACCCGCGTCCGCTCGCCGTGTACTCAAACACGGCTTGCGCGCGCTCGCGGATGGCGGCCGGCGACAGTAAGTAATCCACTTGCGCGGGCTTCAGCGACATGTCACTCATCGATTTGCCGTCCCCGTACTTTTTTCAGCTCGTCTTTTTGCTTGGGCGCTTTTTTATGAAAATAGCCGGCGGCTTTTTTGGCTTCCATTTCCACTTGCGCGTCTTTGGGAATCAATTCATCGGGAATGGAAATGCGGTTCCCCACTTTGATGCCGCTATTGACGATGGCGTCGTATTTCATATTGCTCATGGAGTGCAGATTGTGAATCTTGGTGATGCCGAAAAAGTGCAGGCAATCGGGCATAAACTCCTGAAAACGCGCGTCCTCCGTGCCGGCTACGCACTCCGTACGGTGGAAATAAGTGGCCGCGGTGTCGCCGCCCTCTTGGCGTTTGCGCGCGTTGTACACTAAAAATTTGGTGACCTCGCCCAGCGCGCGCCCCTCTTTGCGAAAGTAGGCGATCAGGCCCACGCCTCCGCGCTGCGCCTCCCGGGCCGCATCCTCAATGCCATACACCAAATACGGCCGGCAGGTGCAAATGTCCGAGCCAAACACATCCGAGCCATTGCACTCATCATGCACC
>JANMVK010000265.1:0-1616 GCA_031392725.1 Pseudobdellovibrionaceae bacterium | reverse complement strand
CACGCGGTTCCGGACCGAACGAAATTCCACCACCGGGCATCAGCGGTGATCGGATAGATCCCTGACGGGCGTTACCGGTGCCTTTTTGCTTAAACGGCTTTTTGCCGCCGCCGCTGACTTCGCCGCGGGTTTTGGCTTTATGAGTTCCTTGACGGCGGCAGGCCAATTGCCAGCGCACAACCATCTGCAGAATCTCTTCTTTGATTTTTATGCCGAAAACAGAAGCGTCGAGCTCAACACTTCCCACTTTCTTTTTATCCCAGCCTAATACGTCTACTGTTGCCATGCTTATACCTTCGTCAAACGGAGGAGAGAGTTGCGGGCGCCAGGCACGGAGCCTTTAATTAGCACCACATTTTCTTCGGGAATAATTTCAACTATTTTCAAGCCGCGGATGGAGATGGTTTCATCGCCCCACTGTCCGGCCATGCGTTTACCGGGCATTACGCGTCCGGGCCAGGTTCGGTTACCGACTGAACCGGGTTTACGGTGGAAACCGGAACCGTGAGTCGCGGGACCGCCGGCAAAACCCCAGCGGCGCACGGGACCTTGGAATCCGCGGCCACGAGAGAGGCCGGTGACTTTCACCATGTCGCCTTTTTTCAGCGACTCAAGAGCGATTTTAGTTCCAGCGGCCGCGCCTTCGGGCATTTTTTCCATGCGGAATTCACGCACAAACTGCGCGCCATTTTCAAAGCCGGCTTTTGCCATGCTGGTTTTCGCGGCGTTGTTGGTTTGCGAAGCGCGGTCCGGAACGAAGGCCACTTGGAGCGCGTCGTAGCCGTCGGAGGATTTCGTCTTAACCTGGCTCACAACCATCGGCTCATATTTTAAAACAGTAACGGGAATGCGTTCGCCTTCTTCAAACACGGCGGACATTCCCACTTTGAAGGCATACAAACCGTGGAGTTCCATACCGGTGGCTTTCGCCGCTTTCTCGGTGGGAGCTGCTGTCTCTTCGGTTTTGGTTTCTGTAGTCTCTGTAGTTTCACTCATAAATCATAGCTCCTTAGACGACCGACAACTTAATTTCCACATCAACGCCGGCCGAGAGATCCAGTTTCATCAACTGATCAATGGTCTGCTGAGTGGGTTCCAAAATATCCAGTAAACGTTTGTGCGTGCGCACTTCGAATTGTTCGCGCGATTTTTTATCGACGTGGGGCGAACGCAAAACCGTGTAACGGTTGATGCGAGTGGGAAGCGGAATCGGACCGGCTACGCGAGCGCCTGTGCGCCGGGCGGTCTCAACAATTTCCTTAGTCGATTGATCGAGTAATTTGTGATCAAAAGCTCTTAAGCGAATGCGAATTTTCTGGCTCTGCATATCTTCCTCTTTCGAACAAAAGCATACCGTTTTCTCCGGCCATCAGCGCCCAGTCTCAACAAAATCTATTTGATTCGGTCGACTTGGAAACATGTAGGTCGAAAAACGGATGGCGTAAGTCGTGCAATATGCTCGATGGCCAATTGCCTTGTCAAAGGAAAATGCTTGAAGTTTCAGCCGGTTCGGAAGGCCCGGCTAGCGGCCCAGTTTGTTGAGAATTTCGGCCTCAACCTTGGGTGGAACGGGAGCGTACTCCTGGAATTCCATGCTGAAAGTGGCCCGGCCCTGG
>JANMVK010000113.1:0-3011 GCA_031392725.1 Pseudobdellovibrionaceae bacterium | reverse complement strand
CAATATGAACCGATATTCTACTTAGGTGTAGCAGTTTCCGAGGGAGAGTTTCGTGGCATGGGATGATATTCCCGATTGGTCCATTGTGACGGCAGAAGAGCTGCTGGCGCAGGTCAAAGAAAAAGATGCGTTCACTTTCTTCCACTGCTGCCGCGTGGGACGCCGCTCGCGTAAGCTGGCTAAAGCCATTGGTCTAAATGAATTTGAACAATCTGTGATTGAATATGCGGGCCTGTTCCATGACATCGGTAAAGCGAAAATTCCCACTGAAATTTTAATCAAACCCGGACGCCTCGATAAAGCTGAAATTGAAATTATGAAGTCGCATCCGCAGTTGAGCGCCGAGATGATCAAACATCTGGCTCATGTGCCGTTCTTCCGCTTTATGATGCCGGGAGTTCGTTATCACCATGAGAAAATTGAAGGCACCGGCTATCCCAATGCGCTAACCGGCGACGCCATTCCACTGTTCGCCCGGGTGATCGCGGTGGTCGACAGTTTCGATGCCATGACACATGCGCGGCCCTACCGCAATCCGCTGCCTGAAGAGAAAGCCGTGAAAGAGCTCAAAGATTTTTCCGGCCGTCAGTTCGACGCCAAATTGGTGAATTACTTTTTGGAGTTGATGCCGCACCTGAAAAAGGAAGACGAAAAAGACGACCACCAGGACGAAGTCGTAGTTTCCCACCTAATCAAAAAAGCCGCTTAAAAGTAAGACAAGCTCTTAGGGCTTTAACCACTTCAAAACATCAGGCGTGTGATAACTAAAAATCAAGCTCGCACCCGCGCGCCGGATCGACGTGAGGATTTCCAGCACAGTGGCCTGTTCCTCAAGCCATTTATTTTGAACCGCGGCCTTCACCATGGCGTATTCACCGCTCACGTTATAGGCGGCCACCGGGAGATCCGTATGCTGGTAAATGCGAGTAATCACATCGAGGTAAGCCAGCGCGGGCTTGACCATCAAGACGTCCGCTCCCTCTTTGCGGTCGAGACGCGCTTCGCGTAAAGCTTCGCGCACATTGGCCGGATTCATCTGATAGGTTTTTTTATCACCGAAGCGGGGAGCGCTATCCATGGCGTCACGAAAGGGGCCGTAAAACGCCGACGCGTATTTAGCTGTATACGAAATAATTCCGGTGTTGGAATGGCCGGCTTCATCGAGCGCTCGGCGAATCCAGCCCACACGGCCATCCATCATATCAGAGGGCGCGACAAAATCGGCGCCGGCTTCGGCGTGTAGGCGCGCTTGTTCACTGAGCACCACAATGCTCTCGTCGTTGAGCACCACTCCATCTTTCACCAATCCATCGTGGCCATCGGAAGAAAAGGGATCCAGCGCCACATCGGTGATCACCATCAGTTCGGGCAAAACGCTCTTAATTTTTTGGATCGCCTTGGGCACCAAGCCATCGGGATTCACGGCCTCTTTGGCTTTTTGATCCTTCAGGCTGTCTTCAATACAAGGAAACAGCGCCACCGATTGTAAGCCCATACCCATTAATTTTTCACAGTCGTGAATCAGTTGATCGACACTTAATCGTTGGCAACCCGGTAGCGCTTTAATGTCTTCGCGTTTGTTTTGTCCGTCGCGGATAAAGGCGGGCCACACTAAATGTTTTCCGGTCAATTCCGTCTCGGCGGTGGCGTTACGAATGGCCAAATTTTTTCGCAGGCGGCGGGGGCGTTCGGTCATATTCATTTGCGGCTCCACAGTTGTGAGAGATCAAGTCCCAGTTCAATCAAAGCTTCGCTCAACGCGATCAGCGGCAAACCTTGAATGGCGCTGGGGTCGGAGGTCTGCACGTTCTGCATTAAGCCTAAACCGGCTTTCTCAATTTTGTAACTGCCGGCACAGTCAAAGGGCTGGTCTAATTTTAAATAAGCATGAATTTCGTCATCAGTGAGCGGTCGCATGGTGAGTGTGGTGATGTCGGTGCGCTCAATGGTCTTCAGAGGGGAAATCACCGCGATGGAGGTGATTAAGCGATGAGTCTTGCCCTGCATTTTTTTAAGCTGCTGAAAGGCGTGTGTTGCATCACCGGGTTTGTCCAGACGTTCGCCGCCAAGTTCGGCGATTTGATCGCAGCCTAAAATTACGGCATTGTCGAAGGTCGGCTTCAAGCTTTCGGCTTTTTTCAGAGCTAAAAATTGGGTGAGTTCGACGAGATCTTTGGGCCCGGTTCTCTTCAAGGCCTCTTCATCCACCTTCGGTATTTCACAGCTGAAGGTCACGCCGAACGCCTGCAAAAGCGATTTTCGATAGGGGGATTGAGAGGCCAAAATCAACTGCATCGTGAGATGACGGTAATCAAAAAGCCAGAGCGTGTCAAAATTTACTCTTTTGACCTCGGCATGGGTACCGTGACAGCTTTAATCATGGCCTGGGTACATAACTTAGATCCGTTCGCGCTTCAAATCACCGAGACCTTTGGTGTCCGCTGGTATGGTCTGGCCTATTTGGGCGGATTTGTCGGCGGCTACTACGCCATTCTGCTCAAGACGCGTTGGGGCCAGACTAAATTCAAAGAAATTCAAGTCGCCGATTTTATCACCTATGCCGCCATCGGCGTGTTGGCCGGCGGACGATTGGGTTACTGTCTTTTTTATTCTCCTGATCTTTGGCTCAGTTTTGACAGTCATTTTCCCTACTGGGGCGTTTTGAAAGTTAACGAAGGCGGCATGGCCAGTCACGGTGGAATTTTAGGCGTGATGCTGGTGTGCTATCTTTATGCGCGCTGGAATAAAATATCGTTTTATCATCTGTTGGATCTCACTGTATTCGGCAGTGCTCTGGGATTTTTCTTCGGACGCTTGGCCAATTTTATCAACGGTGAATTGTACGGCCGCGAAGCCCCCGCAAGTTTAACGTGGGCGGTGAAATTTCCGCAGGAAATGATTCTGTGGCTGCAGAAGGATTTTCCCCGGCTGAAAGATTTGGCGCCGGTGGTGGACCAATTGAAAACCGTACCTACAGTCGCGGGTCCGGTTGCACCGGCGCGACCCTGCTC
>JANMVK010000790.1:0-4155 GCA_031392725.1 Pseudobdellovibrionaceae bacterium | reverse complement strand
CCAACGCGACCGGCGCCTACAAGGTGCGCGGGTTCAAGAAAGAGATCAGCCCCAACGACGTCGTGATTTCGTGCTCCAAGGAAGGCTACAAACCGGGCAGGATCTTCAGGCGCCCGCCGACGCTTACGAGCGGCTCGGTGCGTTGGGGGCAAATTGTCTCAGGGCAGAGGTGTATCTATGGCGACACTAAACATAGAAGAGTTAAAGCTGGAGCTCGGGCCCAAGTTGATCTCTTCAGAGCGTGTCGTACCCCCTCCGGGAGTGCCCACGGGCTGGAATAAACTAGATCGGTTTTTACTATGGCATGGGTTTCCCAAAGCGGCCGTCAGTTTAATGATTTCAGAAAGCGGCGGCGCCACCACTTTATGGTCGCGCAGCGCTTCGGAAGTTACCCGCGGTGGACATTGGGCCGCTTGGATTAATGATGGTTCGGCGTCACTGACGCCTTGGAGTTTGCGCCACCGCAAAGTGGACTTAAGCAAATTCCTTTATGTATCGCCGCCCAAAGATGCGCGGCAATTGTTGTGGTGTCTTCAGGAGCTGATGTCCTTGAGCCTATTTGAGCTGATTGGTTGCGACCTCGGCGAATGGGAACTCAAGGAGCATCAAATTTTAAAACTCAAGAAACTAGCGCTCAGGTACCAGACGGCGATTGTGTTTATCGCCCGCCGTCCGCCGCGCCGCTTGAGTTCGTTTTATTCGCTGATTTTGCATTTTGAAAAAGCGCAAGTAAGTGTGACTCGCGCTTTACACCGGTTAACCCCACACGCCCTGGAAAGGAAAGACCTCTATGCGGACACTTTGCCTCAACTTACAGCGGGATTCAGACCGCTGGCGATCTGAATGCGCCTCTGTGGCGGAAAATTTTCTGACCTTCAGTCCGCGTGTCCATTACCGGGCTCCGGGGCTGGTCTTTCTCGACATCTCGTCGACCGCGAAAATGTTCGGCGGTGAGCGGGCGCTGCTCAGCGAGGCCGTAAAAGTGTCCAAGGAATTTTTCCCGGATACGGTGGGCGCCGTGTCGGATTCTCCCTGGGGCGCGCAAGCGTTGACGGTTGAAAAACCCAACACCATCAGCCTCCCCACTTTTGAGCTGAATGATTTAAGTACGGCGCCGTTGTCGCGCTTGCATCAGCTTGAAGGTTTAATCGCCTGGCGCTCCACCGATGAGGTCGAAGATATCGTCGACTTCTTCCATATGCTCGGCATTAACCGCATGAGCGAGATCCGCAAGTTTCAGGTGGATTCGTTCCGCGAGCGCTGGCAGGAGACCGGCACTTTAATATGGAAGCGCCTGCATGGCCTGGATAAACAAATTATTTCGCCGCTGCTGCCGACTGAGGCTTTGCAAGATTATATGTTTTTGGATTTTCCCGTCTCGCTGCTGCCGTTCCTACTGCATTGTTTGGAGAAAAGTCTCAAACGCTTAATGGCGCGGCTGCAGGGGCGCGGTGAGTACGCCAAAAAAATGGTGATCAGTTTGTTTTGCGAGTACTCGGATAAAATCCATGTGATTGAGCTGGAGCCGGCGTCGCCGAGCCGTAATCTTGAATTGTATATGAAGCTTTTAGAAAATAAATTGGCTGAGGTGGCCCTCGACAACCCCATTAAGCAAATCGAGGTGGAGATTATCCCCTGCCCCGAGAAAGTCCAACAACTGTCGTTTTTCGAACCGCGCGTGAGCGACTCGGAGAAACTGCAGCAACTGGTCAGTGTTTTTCATCAAGCATCCATCACCACGGGATTCCTGCGCCCGCAAGATGAGATTCTTCCTGAAGAATCCTGGCGAGTGACTCCCGAGTTCGAAGATTACGAGCCCGTAGAGAATGTGGTGGCGGTCGAGGGCCATAGTTTTCAGATTCGCCCGGCTTACAGCACGGCGCTGTCACAAGCGCCGCGCCCCTCGCGCCTGCTGAAAAAGCCGCGCGCTTTGTCGAGTAAGGAATTGGAGCGCTTTCAATTCTTAAGTTCACAGCCCATCGAAAGATTGGAGGACAGCTGGTGGGAAAGTTCCCGTGGCCGCGATTATTATTTTGCCCTCTCACCGAAAGGAGAATTTGTGTGGATTTTTCATGACCGGATAGAGAACCAACATTACTTGCATGGATTTTTCGATTGATGGAGAAATATGAATTTACCAACCAAGGATTCGCTAGGAGAGAATATCCCAATGCCAGGGGGCCGCCTCGGCCCTCCCACTTTACCGGGAGCGGAAGCCCCTTACGTGGAACTTCTCGCGCGCTCGAATTTTTCTTTTCTCCAAGGAGCGTCGCACCCTGAGGAAATGGTGCTCCACGCGGCAACCCTCGGTTACCGCGGGCTCGCGCTTTGTGATTTGAATGGTTTGTACGGAGTGGTGCGCGCCTTTCAGGCGATTGAATATCCCTCGCACTTTTTAGTGCCCGAAGAAAATCCCAATAAAGACTTTAAATTTTATTGCGGCTCCGAAATGCAGCTGGCTGACGGCAGTTCCGTCGCGCTCCTGCCCATGAACAAAGACGGCTACACCAATCTCTGCCAAATTATCACCGAGAGCAAACGCAGCAGCGAAAAAGGCTTTTCCAATCTCGATCTGGAAATTCTCGCTCAGCACAACGACGATCTGCTGGCTTTCGCTCTTCCGCCGTGGACGCTGCCCAAACTCGAAGCTTTACGCGAAATTTATCATAACCGGCTCTATCTACCGGTGTGGAAGGATTATAGCTGGAGTTCACTCGATCTCTATAGCCAAGCGCTCACGCTCGAGCAGGAGCACGGATTTGAACTGTTCGCCACGCAACGCCCGTTGATGCATTCGCGTGAGCGCAAGCCGGTGCTCGATGTTCTCACCTGCATTATGCATAAGTGCACGCTCCGAGAGGCTAAAGTGCGGCTGATTGCCAATAGCGAGCGCCATCTCAAACCGCTGCATGAATTGAAGCGCCTGTGGACCGACCGGCCCGATCTGCTAGTGAAAACCATAAAAATCGCCAAGCGAATTCAGTTTTCGCTTAAAGAGCTGCAATACGAATATCCCCAAGCCGCGCGGCCGCCCGGAAAAGAGGCCGCGGAATATTTGCGTGAACTCACCGAAGAGGGCCTGCGCTGGCGGTTCCCCGAAGGCGTGACTGAAAAAGTGCGCGGCATGGTCGAGCATGAGCTGGGGTTGATTAACGAACTGCAGTACGAAGATTATTTTTTAACTCTGTGGGATGTGTGTCAGTTCGCGGTGAAACAAAAAATTCTGCATCAGGGCCGCGGTTCCGCCGCCAACTCCGTAGTGTGTTATGTGCTTGGGCTCACCGCCGTCGATCCCACTAAAGTGCAATTACTATTTGAAAGATTTATTTCCAAGGAGCGCGGCGAACCGCCCGATATCGATATCGATTTTGAGAGCGGCCGGCGCGAGGAAGTGATTCAATATATCTATCAAAAATACGGCGCGCGTCATGCGGCGATGGTGTGCAACGTGATTTGTTACCGATCCCGCCTGGCCATCCGCGAATGCGCCAAGGTGCTGGGCATTCAACCGAAGACGCTCGATGAAATGGTCAAGTATATGGGCCGCGAGGGCGTCACCAATCTCGAAAAAACTCCGGAGAAGGCGCAGGAGTGGAAGATCCATCCCAAAACTTTCGCGCTGCTCCTGCAAATCACCCGCTCGATCTCGGGCTTTCCCCGCCACCTCGGAATTCACCCCGGCGGATTTTTAATCGCCAAGCGCCCCATCACCGAGTGCGTGCCGGTGGAAAAAGCCACAATGAGCGACCGCTACGTGATCCAATGGAACAAAGACGACATCAATGTGCTGAAGATGCTCAAGATCGACGTGCTCGGGCTCGGCATGCTCACGGCTTTACAAAAATGTTTTGAGCTGCTCGAGAAAAAGGGCAGGCCTTACGACCTTTACCAAGTCCCGCACGACGACAAACCCACTTACGATATGATTTGCAAAGCCGACACCATCGGCACGTTCCAAATTGAATCGCGCGCGCAGATGGGCTTGCTCCCGCGGCTGAAGCCAAAATGCTTTTATGATCTAGTGATTGAAGTCGCCATTGTCCGCCCCGGCCCCATTCAAGGCGGAATGATTCACCCATTTATCCGCCGGCGCGACGGCAAAGAGCCCGTCACCTATCCGCATAAAGATTTAATTCCCATTTTAAGCAAAACTTG
>JANMVK010000785.1:0-2905 GCA_031392725.1 Pseudobdellovibrionaceae bacterium | reverse complement strand
GAGAAATCCCCTTGGCCATCGACAAAAACAGTTTGGGTGAAATAATCCCGCAGCAACAACCGGGTGGCATTTTTATCGGCGGCGGAGTCCGCGTCGAGATTTTGGCTGATAAGCATTGTTAACTCTTTCAACAGCGGCTCTGAAACCCGCACCACGGCGGGAACGGTGTGCAATGAGAGGTGAATCAGCAGGTCGCGCTTTTCCTTACGCGGCAAGCGATGAAACGGCGGGAACAAAGTGATCTCCGCTTGGTTCACCGGCACATAAGCCAGCACCTTGCGATCCTTGGGGGCTAAATGCCAATCCAGCCAATCCACCCCAGGTAATGAAAATTCGCGCGAGTCGTTTAAAATTTTAGTTTTCCGCAGCTGCACTTCCCACACATCTTTAATGTGGGCGGGCACCTGAGCCCTCTCAACCAACCGCTCAAGTGGCTTATCCGCGTGGGTGATGGGCATTAGAATGAACAGGCACAAAATATTTAACATTCCTAAAACTCAACTTCGGCGCCCAAGGCCACGAGAAGTGTCAAAGCTTCCGGAAGGCTGAACTTTGCTCCCTTAATTTTGGTGAAGGACGGATCTATGAAATATCCCTTGGCCGACCGCAGGTTGGCCTTCGACAGATCGGCTCTGACAAAAGAGGCGGCTGATAATATCGATCCGGAAAAATCGGCCTCAGTGAGCTCGGCCTCGGAAAAATCAGTTTCTTTTAGCGAGCAGTTTATGCAACGGAGACGTTTGAGTTTCCGGCCCTGAAAGCTGGAAAGATCCAATTTGCAGTCCGAAAAATTGCAATTTTCAAGTCTACTTAAAGTGGCCCAGTTGATCCCCATCAATTTACAGCCGGCAAATTGAACATCGCGAAAGTTAGCGCCTAATAGATCTTGTCCCGCAAGATTGCAGTGAGTCAGTTTACAATCCTCAAAAAGGCTTCTTTTCAAATCAATCGCGGTAAAGTTAATTCCATGGAATTCGCAGTCTTCGAATTCCATGGGAGATGGCTTTAACAGATCGGCAAAATTCTTTTCGTTAAAGATCGTGTCTTGAATCATGGATCGCGGTGAACCATTTGAATAGCCGCCTGGGCCGTGGGAAACAAAACCAGTTCCTGCACATTCACATGGGCGGGCCGCGAAACACACCAAGCAATTGAATCGGCGACATCGGCCGGCGACAAAGGCTTAAGGCCTTTATAAATAGATTTTGCGCGTTCGCGGTCGCCCAGGCGCACTTCGGAAAATTCGGTTTCGACCATTCCCGGTTCGATATTGGTCACGCGAATCGGGGTGCCGAGTAAATCCATGCGCAAACCTTCGCTCAAGGCCCGGACGGCGAATTTAGTGGCGCAGTAGACGCCGCCGCCTGGATAGGTCCAGCGCCCGGCCACGGATCCCAAATTCACAATGTGGCCGTGCCCGCGCTCCATCATTCCCGGCAAAAAAGCGCGGGTCATATAGAGTAAGCCCTTCACATTGGTGTCGATCATCACATCCCAGTCGGCCACCTTGGCCTCATACATTTTCTCAATGCCTTTGGCTAAACCGGCGTTGTTGACCAAAACAGAAATAGGTTTTTGAGCATATTTCTTAGTCAGTTGATCGACTTTGGCGCTGGAAGAAATATCGGCCGACGCGACTTCCACATCGACATTAAATTTCTCGCCGATTTTTTGCGCGATCGCCGTCAGCCGGTCTTTGCGTCTCGCCACCAAAATTAAATTGAATTTGTCCGCCGCTAGCGCTTCCGCCGTGGCTTCACCGATTCCGCTGCTGGCGCCGGTAATCAATGCCCACTGTTCCATCAATCACCTTTGAATGCGCGGAATGGCTGGGGCAGAAGTTCATTTAGCGTATAGGATTTTTGAATCCCTTTTTCATTTCCCAAATAGATAGCCATCTTGTCGCCGGCGAATTCGGCCAGCACTTGCAAGCATAAAGCGCAGGGCACCGTGGCTTCGGCTTCGCCCGTTACCACCACCACAAATTCGGGTTTGATTTTTCCGTGCGTGGCCACGGCTGAAAAAATCGCGTTGCGTTCGGCGCAAATGGTGGCGCCGTAGCTGGCGTTTTCCACATTACAACCGGTGATGGCGTCGGCCTGTCCCTTAACCTGAACGGCGGCCCCAACCTTAAAACGCGAATATGGTGAATGTGAGTGATTGCGTGTCTTTAGCGCTGCTTTATAAGCCGCTTCCACAGCCTTAGAAATCTTCATTGCGTCTTTATACCCGTTGCAACTGTATTCGACATATATTATCCCTTAGTGACGCAAAGCCGCAGAGGGTGGAATGGACATCGAAACCGACAAAATCGGAGACAAATTAGAGGACGTGGCCCTTCAGCGCCATGGCACTAATTTGGCGCATGCGCTGGATGATGTCGGTCTTGAAAACGTACAAACCGTAATTTTGGTCAATGGCCAAAAGTTAAAAGCCTCGGTCAATGCGTCGGTGTCTTTGAGCGACCGTGAGGCCAAAGGCATTCACATGTCGCGCTTATTTAAAATTGTTTCGCAATTGGCCTCGCAGGAAATGTCGTGGCCGTGGCTCAATTCACGGCTCGATGAAATGTTAAAATCCCACGCCAAACTTTCCGATGCCGCGCGCCTGACCGTGCAGTTTGATTTGCCGGTGCTGCGCCCATCTTTGGTTTCGCAAGAGAGCGGCTGGCGCGCTTATCCGCTGACCTATGAAGTGGTGGAGCGTAAAAAAGTCCGGCAAACGCGTTTAAAAGCTCATGTTTTATATTCCAGCACTTGTCCCTGTTCGGCCTCACTGAGCCAGCAAGCCTTGCGTGAAAGCTTCGCCTCCGCCTTTCGCGAGGAGCGGGTTTCGCGTGAGCAGATTTTGAGTTGGTTGAATTCGCCGGATTCATTGGTGGCGGTGCCCCATGCGCAGCGTTCGG
>JANMVK010000770.1:0-10670 GCA_031392725.1 Pseudobdellovibrionaceae bacterium | reverse complement strand
GCTTGTTGCCCTTTACTAATGCAATCCGTGCCCAGCCGCCTATGCACTAGGACGGCCCAAAGCGGGTGATTTCCGGTAAATTTTTATACGGCGTAACCGTAAAGCGGCAGCGCAAAACAATCTCAACTTGAATCGTTTTCTGTGCTCCAATTTAGTCATGCATTTTTTGCTTCCAATATTCATTGCTGTTTCCTCCTTCGCCAGTGAGCCGCGGCCCGAGTGGGTCGAACAAGCCCGCCAGCTGATTGGTGAGAGGTCCGGAATTCGCAATGAAGCCTTAAAAAAGCTGAGCGAAATATTTCCCAACTTTGATGACCTGGCGCCGGAGATAAAGGGTCCGCACCGCCACTACGCCCTCGACGTGGCGGTGGCGATGAAATTTCCCGGGTCGGTCGAGCGCCTGCTGGAGAATCTTGAAAATGACCGCGACGGCTCCACCACTCTTGCGGTCAACGCTTTGCTGGACATGGACAATCATAAAGCCATTGGCGATCGTTACATTCGGCATTTGCAGGAACATAAACTCACGGAGATGCCCACGCCAGTGATTGTGGGAATGGTGGATTTTCTCACACATATGCGCCGGCCGTTCCCGGATGAGATCTTTGCCGCCCTCTTGGCCCATTCCAGACTGGAAGTGCAGCAGGCGGCCGCTTTGTATTTTGCGGTCACCAACGACAAGGACAAACAAAAAATTGTGGAATCGCCTAGTGCACAGCTTTATCCACAGGTGCGCGCGCAATTGATGATGACCTATTATGAAAATAGACAAATGGACCGCGCGGAGGCCATGTGCCGAGGGGATCAAGATCCTATTCTACAGTCAGCTTGTCAGGGACTGCAATTCAACAAACCCAAACCAAAGCAAGCCAAACCAAAAAAAGATAAGCGCAAGGCCAAGCCATGACCCGTCTGCGCAAGCTCATACTCTTGGTGCTAACCCTCACTCTCGGCGGAGCCGGAGTCTATTACTTCATGCTCCCAAAAATAAACTGCACCAAAGCCTACTCAGCCCTAACCAAAGACGGCGTGCTATTTATCACCGTAGCCTTCGGCTACAAAGATTCCCGCCCCCTACGTTTTGTCGGTGACCGCTACGAGCGGGCCGCATTTGTCGATTTATTGCTAAAACCCTGCGAGGGCAGCGAAGTGGTATGCGGATTCGCACTCGATCCCGGCAACCCCGAATTCTTCACCAAAAAATTAATTTGGTACGACAAGAAAGAACGCTTTATCCAAATTGAAGTCCTGGCCAGCTCGATCGGACCGGATGATGAATGGAACCGCAAAAGCCGGATCCAAAAATGGAACAGCGACCGTTCCCGCCGCTTATTCCGGCGCGCCATCACCAAATCCGACATTGTGTTTTATAACGGCCACTCGCGCACCGGCGGCGGCCCGGATTTTTTCCCGCCGCGGATTCATGCCTCGGGGGGCGTTCAGTACAAACACTATAAGGACGCGCAGCCGGGCTTTACCGAGTTATTAGAGGACCTGGAGCGGGCCAAGGGCGCGCGCCAGCCGCGATTGCTGGGATTATTCTCCTGCGCTTCCAGTCATCATTTTTTGCAACTGCTGCTTCACGCGAAACCGAAGGTAGGAGTGATCGCCAGCCAGGCGCTGCTCTATCAAACTGATGCGATGGAAAATATGGTGGCGGCGTTAACGGCGGTGTTAAAAGGGGAATGCGAGCCGCGTTTCAATGAGCGGCTGCGCTCGAAGGATCCCACGATGGGATCCAAGATTTATGGATTTTTTTAGCGACCGAGACCGCTGGAACTGGCACCCAAAGAAGGCTGCACAGGCTCAGCTTTGGCTTCAGGCTGAACTTCAGTCTGAGCTACGGGCTGGGTCACTTCCGGCGCGACTACGGGTTGTTCTATCGCAGCTACGGGCTGCTCAGTCACTGCGTCCGGTTTGCTCATAAGCATGTAAGCACCGACGAGAGCGACTACGATCAGGGAACCTATTAAAATCATCTTATTGTTCATGGCGGGGACTCCTTACGCCTTTGTATTGCTAAGTCCGTGCCCGCTATAAGAGAGCTTGGGCCCAGCAAAGTGCGGGACTTAGGATTTTTTCTCTTAGCAGTGCCAAAAATTGGCAGAATCCCGAGGATTTGATCTCAATTCAAAACGCCGTTTCTCTCACGTGAGGGGGAGGCGCTCTCGGGTAATGGGTACTACCAGGCGATGTTTCGAGGGGGGAGTTTCCGACAGCTGGGGAAGATAGGTGGCGTAGGCGGGTAGGAACAACTCAATGTAACGGGAGATTTCTTCGGTCGACATTCCCGGTTTGCCGGTGGCTTTCATTTTCTCTTCAGCCTCCACCCGCCATTGTAAAACATGGCGGTAGTCATCGGGCTTGAGTTGAATGAACCCATCGAGCAACTGATGCCACAGTTGATATTCGCCGAGAAATTGATTGATCACTTTGAAGTCTTGATTGGGCAGTGACTTTTCAGGCACCGGGGTAAAGCCCAGCATCCATCCTTCTAAAATAATCAAATGCAATGGCCCGAGTATTCGCGTCCATTCCGCTGCGTTCGCGCGGTCGCCGCGGCCTTGGTGCGCGGACTTATCATAGCGCGGAACGGTCACCGAACCCGTCCCCAGATTTTTCAGCGCCTTCAATGTCTTGAGGCCAAGAGCGATATCATGAGTGCCGGGATATCCGCGCTGCTGAAGATAGGGATTGCCGGGGTGCATTTCCGCCAACCGAACTTGCTCAGCACGAGTGAGGTAAAAATCATCAATGGAAATCGCGGTGGCTTTAATGCCAGCCTCCGCCAGCAACGCACACAAATTTTTCGACAGGGTGGATTTGCCCGCGCCTTGCGGACCGTTGATCCCTAGCAAAAATAAACCGTCGTGACCCTTCAAAATGTCCTGAACCCACTTTGAAATAAAACTTTGATTCATTTTCGCATCCATCTCCGGAGTTTTTTGAATTATATACGACTCCGAACAAATCCGAACAGATTTCGGAGATCCTTCTTCCCGCTTGCCAATCAAAGACCCGTAAAACGGAGCGCCTGAGTTAGCCACGACTCGCAAGGGTCGCGGCGCTCAAATAAATCCTTAGCCGCCTGGCCGCGAAATACGAGAGGCGCGCCCAGGGTCCTCCACTCGGAGCCAAAGCGCAACTGCACATGCTCGAGCGGCCAGAGCTCTACGATCAGCCGTTTCAAATTGCGGCTCTCGCCATATAAACCCATACCACCGCGCATCTCAGCCGCCATCTTGAGGGCGAGCCCGGAATCGAGGACATACGCATCCTGACTAGGCAAACGCCATAAAATATCGGCCGGGAGAATGGCCTCCGAATCATAAACCACCTGGTCAAGCGCGGTGCGAACGCGCATGCGCCAGCCATCCACTTTTTTGCCGCCCATGTTGTCGACGACTAGGTGCTCGGGAGCGCCGCCGGAGGCGTGGGTTGTTTGAGCTTCGGCCTGGCCCAACATCAGAGTCACAACACTGAAAATCAACAAGCCCAAAACGCACTCCTAGTACAAAGGTTGAAGCCCTCACCTATGCGCGAGGCATGCCAGTTTCAGATGCAATGAGCGTACGGGTGTGAGATTTAGCCTGAAGGTTTTGCAGGAGTGTTTACGGTTCAGTTGTTTTACATAACCTCAGCCCCAGAACAAATAAGTCAACACAGGTCCAAACTGCCACGAAAATAGATTGGCCACCACACTCGCGGTCATGGCCCGCCTTAAATTCAATCGGGCGAATCGAGTGAGCACCAAGGCCTCGGTGACCACAGCAAACGCCTCTGCCAGCAAAATCGTGTGCAGAAACGTCAATGGCAGATTCATAATCCCAAAAAATACCACGGGATGGGTAACCGAATTCATTGCGAAAATACCCAGGGCCATCTGCCACCGGGGTGTGCGATTGGCCAATGCCAAATAGATCGGCATCTCGAGCGCGCAGGACTGAAGAAAAATGTAGGCGTAACTCACCATAGGTTCCGGCGGATAAGAAGCAGGCCATGAACAGCAATGGCGGCATAACATAGCCCCATGAGCAGATTCAGCGGCGTTTGGCCCCGCGACGGCTCAGTGTAAAATGCCGAGAGCGTGGTGCCCATCAAAAAATTATGGGCGATTCCGAATGGAGTCAAAAAAAGCGTGGTATCCCAGTTGGAGTCAGGAAATTGGATCACGTACCCTGAGGCAAAAGACAGCCCCAGGATCAACGCGAATTGAATTAAGGCGCCGCGAATTAGGGCGTGCAAGAAGGATTGTAATCCTGCTTATCGCCGAAATAATCGGAGGGATCCGTCGCACCCTGAATTGTAATCTCACAGGAAGACTGCGCGGCCTTCACAATATACGGAAGGTCATTTCCACCGGTTTTTAGCTCGCCATCGCTGCAAGAAATCATAACCACCTTGCTAGTGACGCTTGAAGCTTCGTTGTAAATGCCGAGAGCTTTGAACGTGCGATTGTATTCGTCTTTAATCGCGGGATTCATCGCGGTCACGACGCTGACCTGCGACGGCAGGATGTACTGCAGCTTGGCCGCTTCCTCACCGGTGATGAAAATCCGGAAGTTGGGATTGGTAATGCGCTTTTTTTCCTGGCCGCGGTCGTTGTACTCGCGCATTTTGATTTCGGAAACCTTAATAGCCGCGGTACCTCCGTCATTGGCGTGGGCGCCTGCGCATGTTAAACAAGCAAACAAAACTAGTGATCTCATTTGGATTCCCCTTTTTAAGTTGAGAGGACGCTAACAGAGGTCCCAAGGGGATTGAATGCGGGGACAGATCTTGTAAAAAATATTGTTCGGACAAGATTGCCGCCATGTAAATTGCGCCGGGATCACAACGACCCTAGTTTGAAATGATCTCTTTGAATAGTGTCTAAATGGGGTCCCAAAGCTCAGCTATATAGCGATTTCGCGACCACCGCCCGTATCAAGCATTACTTGTTATTCACCCTACTGACTTTGACTCCATCTTCGGCTGGCGGCGCTTGTGGATCACTTTTATTGTGAAGATCGAACTCTTCATCGCTCATATGAAAGGAGTAAACGTCCGTGTCCTTATTTTTGTTCCGCTGCTGAATTCGACGGCGACGTTCCTCAAGTGGAACTTCTAAATGAAAAATTTCAATTTCAGCGCCACTTACCTTTGCAATCTGTTTCAGCCAAGGACGGGTAGAAATTCCTCCTCCGAAGTCAAGCACAACAGAGCCGCCACCTTTCAAAACTGAAATAGCACGTGTAAATATCAAATCCAAAGCACGTTGAAAATGGGACATGTAATCCTCATAACTTTGAATGGATTGATTAAAGTCCTTAATGATCTTGTCGAGCGAAAAAAACGCGGCGCCATTTTCCTTGGAAATTTTCAAAGCGAAAGTTGTCTTCCCAGAGCCGTTGCCGCCAGTCAGGGCATAAATAATGCGTTTCGATTTGTTTTTCATTTCCATACCTCTTAAGGTCGTTTGTAATATGGAAACTAAGACAGCATCAATGCAAATTGCCATTCAATTAGCCACGTTAAAGCATTTAGAGCAAATCGTCGGCATCGTACGACAGACCGCCAAGTGGTTAAAAACAACAGGTATCTTACAATGGAGTGAGAATTTTCCTGTTTCTAGATTGGAAGAAGAGTTGTTGAAAGGCGAACTTTTTGTCGTGCTCGATAGCGCCCATAAGATTATAGGGACAGTTACGCTCTCAAGAAATAAGGGAGAGTTTTGGCCTGATGACAATTCAACTGCAGTTTATCTAAATCGATTGGCAATTTTGCGAGAATACTCAGGCCTTAACTTAGGAATAAAATTAGTAGATTGGGCAAAGGAATTTTCAAGGCAACGAGATATCAGTTTGCTTCGATTAAATTGTGACAAGACAAATCCGTTCCTTCCCAAATTCTACCAACGATGTGGCTTCGATTGCGTCGGTGAATTTTTTTTCGCTCCCTGGAATATGACTTTCAATTTGTATGAGATGGAGCTTTAGGAGATTGAGTTTGAATCAAAATCACTAGTCAGATGTCGGCTGATCGTTCGAATCTCCGCGGACTTCTTGTGCACCAAAATATTCTTAACGCTCCATAGACATTTACTTGGCCCGGGCCAAGTAAATGTCTATGGAGCGTCAACTTCACTCATATCGTAACTTCAAATTTACTTGTCTGAAAATCGGACATTGGCCACAAATGCTCAGGCTTCACGTGTGACGGTTTTGACCAGGCTGAGTGCAAGTGGGTCAGCCTTCCCTCCACGTGCCCTTTAGTTAGTCGTTAAGCGTTCGCCCACAGACTTCAGCTAAGCTTTAGCCCAGTGATGGTGCCAAATGAGCTATTAAGAGCAACAGTTTCAAGATGATAAAAATCATTCTCCACTGTGCTTTAAAAATGGCCCAATTGAACCGATATGAATAAATACTGCTGTATTTGTTCATACTTTTTCCTCCTCTGTTAAGAGGGCCCGATTCGGGAAGGACTGACAGAGGAGGGAATATGCAAGATGGAGTCGAGCCTTAGGCTCGGCTCTTTTTGTTTCTAGATCCGGATTGGCATTTATTTGTCCGAAACTCGAACATCAGCAGCGTTGCATTTGGAATGCTAGATGATCAATCATCCCGGTCATTAGTCGAAGCCGAAGTCAGATCATCCAAGTCCGAAGCATTCTTCGGTTCAACCTTAAACAACCAGCCATCGCCTTGGCAGTCTTCGATAATTAGCGAGGGGTTTTCAATCACGGCCTCGTTGATCTCAATCACGTGGCCTTCGATCGGACAATACAAGTTCATCGGACCCTGATCGGTGTCGAGTTCGCCGCAGACTTCATCGGGAATGATCTCTTCGTTTTCAGCCGGCAAATTTGCGGCGGAGATTTCGGTGAATTCGTCGAGGCCGATTTCGTTAATGCCAATGGTGACGACGCCGTCGTCGACCTGGTACCACTCGTAGCCCATATAAGGAATCATGTCTTTCATGAGATAACTGTAAAGGTGGAATCCTGCTGACACAACCGCAAAATACGCAGTGAGATCCACGGACGGGAGGGCAGGAGCACTTCCCAACGCGAGTCGATGGCGAACAGAGAACCGGTCTGGCCCTGGGGTGCCGACAAGAGCATCATTGCGAAGAGTATAAAAATTAAATGTTTGATCATCCTACCCTATAAAAATGGTAGCACGATTCGGCAAAAGTGCCGGAGATTTTAGCATCTCCGGCACAGCGTTTAACTCTTATAGGTCGTAGTAAAGATAGAACTCATAGGGCGCCGGACGCTGTTGCATGGGAATAATCTCGCGCTCATATTTGTAGTCCAGCCACGTAGTCAGGAAGTCCTCATTAAAAACATCCCCGCGCAACAGGTAATCATGGGACCTGCGCAGATTCTCTAGAGCTTCGTCGAGGGTTTTCGGTACGTGCGGGACCTTTTTGGCTTCCTCAGGGGGCAGACCGTAAATGTCTTTGTCCAAAGGATCCCCGGGATGAATCTTGTTCTGGATCCCGTCGATTCCGGCCATCAGCATGGCGGCAAAAGCGAGGTACGGGTTTGCACTGGGGTCCGGTGTGCGGAACTCAATTCGCTTGGCCTTTGGGTTAGTTCCCGAGTTGGGAATTCGCATGGCCGCCGAACGGTTGCGGTAACTATAAGCCAGCCGGATTGGCGCTTCAAAACCCGGGACCAATCGTTTGTACGAGTTGGTCGTGGGATTGGTGATCGCGCAATTGGATCCGGCGTGCTTGAGCACTCCGCCGATAAAATACAGAGCGGTGTCTGACAAACCGGCATAGCGGTCACCGGCGAACAGCGGCTCGCCTTTTTTCCATAAAGACATGTGGCAATGCATTCCCGAGCCGTTGTCGCCGAAGATTGGCTTCGGCATAAACGTCGCGGTTTTGCCGTGGCGGCGAGCCACGTTTTTCACCACATATTTGAACCACATCAATTTATCGGCGACATCCACCATGGTGTCATAGCGGAAATTGATCTCACCCTGACCGGCGCTGGCCACTTCGTGATGCTGGCGCTCGACTGCGATCCCGAGCTTTTCCAGCTCCAAACAAATTTCCGTGCGCATATCATGGTGCGTGTCGCTTGGTAGCGCGGGAAAGTAACCCTCTTTCATGCGCGGCTTATAGCCCAAGTTTTTTCCGTCTTCTTCGCGGCCGGAGTTCCAAGTCGCTTCATCCGAATCGACCTGATAGAAGCCACCGAAAGCCGTTTGGTCATAACGAACATTATCGAAAATAAAAAATTCCGCTTCAGGTCCGAAGTAAGCGGTGTCGGCGATACCCGTTGTTTTCAAATAGGCCACGGCTTTTTTCGCGATCTGGCGCGGATCCCGCTCGTAAGGTTCGTGGGTGTCAGGGTGCACGACATCGCACAAGAGCGAGAGTGTCGGCACTTCCATAAAAGGATCAATCTTGGCGGTTGTCGGATCGGGTAGGACAGTCATGTCGGATTCATTAATGGCCCGCCAGCCACGAATGGAACTGCCGTCGAAGTTGAGGCCTTCCTCAAAAACTTCCGGCCTGAGTTCGGTGAGTGGGATTGTGAAGTGTTGCCACATTCCCGGTAAATCGATGAACTTTAAGTCCACCATTTTTACGCCGCGTTCGCGGGCCCACGTTATGACCTCTTCCGGTTTCATCTATGCTCCTCTTGCGTTTAGGGTTGGGTTAGATCGCGCTTTCATCTTTATCTCCAGTGCGGATTCGCAACGCGGCTTCGACCGGGATCACGAAAATTTTTCCGTCTCCGATTTTGCCGGTGAATGCCGCTTTTTTTATGGTTTCCAGTGCCGCCTCAACCAGTTCATCGGCGATCACGGTTTCCACTTTTACTTTGGGCAAAAAATCGACGACATATTCGGCGCCTTTATAGATCTCCGTGCGGCCTTTTTGACGGCCAAAGCCCCGGATTTCAGAGACAGAAACGCCCTCAATGCCTAACTCCGTAAGAGCTTCGATGACATCGTCTAGCTTAAAAGGCTTGATGATTGCTTCGATCTTTTTCATTTAGTTTTGCCCGTGTTTTATAACTTAGAGCGCACTTTGCTTGATGCCGTCACGGCCCGATGCTATGAGCCATGCCATGAGTCACCTTTTCAATGTGGTGCTGATCGAGCCGGAGATCGGCGCCAACACCGGAAATATCGGCCGCACCTGTGTAGGGTTAGAGTCTAAGCTCCACTTGGTCGGCAAACTCGGCTTCTCAATTACTGATAAGCAACTCCGTCGAGCTGGTTTGGATTACTGGCCGCATTTGGACTTTGCTCATCATCAGACGTGGGAAGATTGGCGGCGTCTTGTCGAAGATCCCGCTCGGGTGTTCTTTTTCACCACCAAGGCTAAGACCACTCTGTTTGAGAGTCGTTTTCAAAAAGGCGACTGGTTGGTGTTTGGGAAAGAGACGAAGGGGCTGGCGCCGGAGATTTTGGAAAAGTTTCCTGAGCAGAACCGGAAAATTCCGATGACCGGCCCGATCCGGAGTTTGAACATTGCCACTGCGGTTGCCGTTGTTCTTTTTGAAGGCTACCGGCAACTGAGCCGTTAAATGATGCCGTCCAGCAGGACGCCCGGCTGGGTGCCCAACCAGCGCGGAACCGTGCCTGGACAACCTGATCGCTTTGCGACTATGTTAGGAACTTATGATTCAACGTGTCCTGACCAAGATGTTCGGCACCAAACACGAACGCGACATGAAGCTACTGCGGCCGCTGATTGAGCATATCAATTCGCTCGAGGCCGGGGTGCAAGCTATGAGCGACGATCAGCTGAAAGCCAAAACTCCCGAATTCCAACAACGGATTAAAAACGGCGAAACTCTCGAGGCCGTGTTGCCGGAGGCTTTCGCCGTATGCCGTGAGGGCGCTAAGCGCGTGCTCGGCATGCGCCACTACGATGTGCATTTGATCGGTGGAGTCACGCTTCACCGCGGAGCCATCTCCGAAATGAAAACCGGTGAAGGTAAAACTCTCGTGGCCACGCTGCCGTGTTATCTCAACGCCCTCGCCGGAAAAGGCGTTCATGTGGTGACGGTGAACGATTACCTCGCCAAGCGGGACACCGAGTGGATGGGCCGTTTGTACAATTGGCTGGGCCTCTCGACCGGCACCATCGTGCATGACCTGACCGATGCCGAACGCAAAGTGGCTTACGGCGCCGACATCACCTACGGCACCAACAATGAATTTGGTTTCGATTATCTGCGCGACAATATGAAATTTGATCTTGAGGATTACGTTCAGCGTGAACTCAATTACGCCATCATCGATGAGTGCGACTCGATTTTGATCGATGAGGCGCGGACACCGCTGATCATCAGTGGACCCAAGGATGATTCCACCGAAAAATATGAGAAGATCGACAAAATAATTCCCCATCTGAAAATGGACGTGCATTTTACGATGGAGGAAAAGAGCAAAACCGCGAGTCTGACCGAGGAAGGCAACTCGAAAGCCGAAGAGCTTTTACAAGTCGGCAACCTGTTTGATCCCGAGAACATCGATTTGCTCCACCATATTTATCAGGCGTTAAAAGCCCACCATCTTTATAAACTCGACGTTGAGTACATGATTAAAGACGGCGAAATCGTGATCGTGGACGAATTCACCGGCCGTTTAATGCCGGGCCGCCGCTGGAGTGACGGACTTCACCAGGCGATTGAGGCCAAGGAAAAAGTTAAAGTG
>JANMVK010000242.1:0-4387 GCA_031392725.1 Pseudobdellovibrionaceae bacterium | reverse complement strand
GATCGAATGTGGGTAAGTACGGGGATAACAAATTTTCCGCTCTGGCGAAGCCCTGATTGCTGACTTCTAAAATAGTTCCGCCGGCCGCCAGATTTTTTGTGGCCAAGGGATCGGGGGGGCCTTTTTTTACGATGGCCTCCGGCAGGTCGGGCTCAAACGCATTGAAAATCATTTGCCGGTAAGCCTGATTGACCACCTTTTCCTTCGGAATTTTCGCGGGATCAAACTGAGTTAAAAATTTTTGGCTATTGACGCCCGCCATTTGGAATTCGGCAAACAAGGCCTGCGCGGTCTCCGCGATAAACTGAACTCCGTTAAAATCGCCGGTACAAAGTATGGTGAAACCCTTGTCGCAATCGGGTCCGTCATAACAATGAACGAATAGGCAGCGGAATCCATCATTGGCGCCTTGGTGGATCATTAAACGGTTGGGGCCGGCCTCGGTGGTGAACACGCCGAGGCCCATTTTCGCGCCGATAAACTCGCCGCTGCCTTTATCCACGCCGTGAAGCATGCGCACCGCCGTATTATGCGAAATGGGTCCGGCTCCGCCGAGACGGTGATGGGCCTCGGTTAAAAATCCCAAGAAGCGGGACACATCACGGGCCGTGCCCATGGCGCCCGCCGCGAGTGCGGGAAACATCAGCCGCGATTCTCCGCCCGCGTACTTGGTCTCAGGCCGCGTACGCTGTTCGAAGGTCAGGTCGGCCAGATCCATTTGATCAAAAAACGAACTGGTGATTTCTTGAATGGTTTTATTTTCCAGGGATTCCAATAAATGTTCTAGCACTAAAAAACCGCCGCCCGAATAGCTAAAGACTGTTCCAGGAGGATTGAGAACTTTAATTTCGCTGAGATCGGCCTCCACACTCACTCTTTTCACAGATACCGGCACGCCGTCGACGTAATGCATGTTAAGGGCGGTGTGATTTAGAAGGTGCTCGAGCTGAACCTCATCACTGCTCAGCCGGAACGCGGACTTGGTTTTTTTGAAAAGACTGTTCACCGATGTACTAATTGGGATTTGTTTTTTGCTGAAATACTCCAGCGCAAAAGCGCTCGCCACGGTTTTACTGAGCGAGGCGATTTGGAACCAGGTGTGGTCGTCCGCTCCGAAACATAATGTTTGGCTGCGGCCCCGTCCTGTGGAGATATGGATCGAGGCGGCGCCGACCTTGTGTTTCTTCAAGGCGAGTTCAATTTTTTCCTTGGTGCCCCGGCCGCCCATGGCTTGAATTCGGTTACGGCTAATCTCCCACAAGGCGTCGCGGGCGTTGTCCAACTCCTTGGCGGGAGAATTTTCCAAGCGTGTCTGCAGCGCTGAGAGAATTTCCGTTCCTGATTTGTCCTTGGCCGAGATCAGAAATTTAAAGCCGAATTTTTTCCGGTAAAGCGCGCCCAGTTCTTTGAGCTTGAGGCGGACGGTTTCATCCTCTTTAAGAACCAAGGCCTGCTCGCCGGCGGCCACGTCATCCAGGGTTTTTTTTCCTTCGCCGATGTCGCCATGAAAGTAGGCCGCGTCCTTAATATCTTGGACGCCGAATTGGCGAATGCGGGTCTCAGTGGCGGTGAGATCGAGTGATAAGTGGCCGGCCATTTCCTTGGCGAAGTTCAGGCTCCCGCAAATGGAAAAAAAGTGATTGAAACGTTCAATATAACCTTCGCCCCAATATTTTTTTCCATCGATCGCAACGGCAGCGGCCCAGGGATCGGCGGCGGCCCGGACACTATCCACCGTAAAGGCGAGCAGCAGTTCAGTGGCGAATTCCACCGGCGCCTTAGCGGTCATAAGTTGGAGCATGATTTTTGAGGCGACGGGATACCATTTTTCGGTGCGCTGATCCCATTTCACCTGAACAATTTTTTTGCCGGTGGAAAGATCCTTGCGAATAAACAGCATTTCCTCATGCACGATTTTTAAAAACTGTTCCAGACTGAAGCGCCCGTGGTGAAGTTCATGCCACACTTCCCAGCGCGAGCGCTCGGCGGTCGCCAAATCATCCATCACCCGCACCGGCACGCCGTCGATGTCGGAGGGCAGGGCCACGCATCCGCTGCCGCTCAGCCAATCGGTCAAGTACTGCAGCGATTGGAAAACATTGTAGCGGATTTCTTCCGGATGATTATTGGCAATAAAAGTGGATTGTTTAATGTCGGCGACGATCAGCGAGCGCGGATAATTGGGATCGGTGACATCGAGACCGGTGATATCCGATGCGCGGATAAAATTTAAAATCTCCTGATGCTGTTTTTTATCGAGTAACGCCGTCACCAGGGTTTCCAATTTCTTGGGCTCCTTGGCCTGATGCAGTTTCCAACCTTCAACCAGAGCCATGCCCAGCCTGACAAAATCCGGATGCGCCACCCAAAAACCTGAGAGATCGCGTTTCATTTGCGTGATCACATCTTTGATAAAGCCCTTAATCGTCACTTGAAAACTGGGACTGAAGAGATCGGTGTCCATGGGCAGCACGCCGTACATGCCGCCGATTTTCACTCCACCACGGGAGCCCACCACTTGCGCCAGGAGATCATGCGACGCTTTGATATATTTAATTACAATGTCGGGATCGGCCTTCACCGGAATGCGGTAGGTGGAATCCTCTTTGAACAGGCGCGCCGTTGAGGCGAGGTAATCATGCCAGCCGAGGGAAGCGCCCGCAAAATAGGGATAAAGCGCGTCCATGATTTCATTGACGCGAAAAATCGCGCGCGGATTTTCCAGTATAACAAACAACCGGATGGTGCCCGGTTTATATTCTGGGTGGATTTTTTGAATCATGGCTTCCGCGGTTTCAACCATGTCATGGACATAGGCGGCTTCGTCTTCCGTCTCAAGCTTGGGCACGTAGAAAGACAAGGCCTCAGGCCGGCGCCAATTTTCAAACAGGTGAAGCGCGAAATCATAAAGATGCAGGGGCAGGGGATTGTCGCGCAGAAATAAAAACAGGCAGGGCAGAGCGAGGCCCGGAAACCGTTTTATGGGCAGCGCGAGATTATTTTTTTCAAGTTTATATTGTTTGCCCGTCTGCTCATCGCTAAAGGCGAGATCGCCATTGAAGCAGCCGGTGAGGTTCACGCCGGCGCTGATCAGATCACGGCGCAACGGGGTCTTGGAGTCCTCATCATCCGCGCCCCACTTGGCCGGACTGGTGGTGTTGGCTAACAGCTCTTCCACCACGGCCGGCTCGTCCTTAATCTTGCGGTGAAACGCATTCATGGCATTGATGGAAAGTTTAGGATCGTCCGGCGGGCCGAACAAAGTGACATGGTGGCCTTCTAAAAATTTAGGCAGCGGAGCGATGGGCTTGCCACCGCCGGCGATGGCATACTGGTCATTTTTAGGTCCCACCACAATGCGGCCGTGGGCGTCCTCTTGGCCGAGGATGGTCTCGCTGAGACCGGCGCAGGAGCGGGTGCGCAGATCGATAAATTGCCGGTCAACGGTCCTTTGATTTAAAACTTCATTCAGCCGGGTTTTAAGCGAGTCATAAAGTTCGCACAGAAATTTGAGCGATTCGGCCGACTCCAGCCCGCCGCCCATTCCGGTCTCTGTCAGAGAGGGCACGCCTTTCACGGGACGGCTCTGCGCCTTCAGGTGGCTGAGCAGCTCCGGCGAAATGTAATCCTTGTAGTAGGGAATTTCCATAGGCGTGGTTTAGCTTCCCCGGTAGGTGGTGTAGCCGAAGGGGTTTAACAACAGCGGCACGTGATACTTGCGTGTGACGTCCTCGATCTTAAACACCAGCGGCGCGCGGATAAAAAAGAAATCGCGGCTTTCCTGTTTCAAATATTCCTCAATTTCAAAAAACAATTGGTAAACGCCCGGCTTCTTTTCGCAGTCAAAGGCATAGCGGCCGTCTTTGCTGGTGACGCCGCGGCCGATCTCCTTCCACGCCTCACCTTCGCGCCGGCGCAGTTTAACGACGATGCCGTCGGCGGGGATGCCTTTGCTGGTGTCTAAGACGTGCGTGCTGATCATTTTAGTCCTCTACTGCTTTTTAAAAGCGAATTCCATATTCATGGTTTCATTTTCTTTAAGCGAAACTTCTTTGCTTTGCGTGCCCAAGGTCTCATGCCACAGCTCCAGCGTGTAGTTTCCGGCCGGGAGCTCCCGAATGGCGAATTCGCCTGAATCGCCGGTGACGCCAAAAAAAGGATGCTCGACCACGGCGATATAACCGCTCATCCACGGGTGCACATCGCATTTGGTCTGCAACACAATATCGGGTTTATTAAAAATTTTGGTGATGCGGTCATTTTTTTGTGCCATACCGACATTGAAATTTTCATTTTGAGTGGTCACCGTGCGGACATTGTGAAACAGCGGATCGCTATTGAGGATGTCCACTTTCTGTCCGACCCGCACCGCGATCACGCGCGGTTC
>JANMVK010000714.1:0-5025 GCA_031392725.1 Pseudobdellovibrionaceae bacterium | reverse complement strand
GCCTCAATCTGGCCGGGGAGGTGTCGCCTTTGGACCTTTACCACCGCATCAGACAAAATGAGGATTATCAGCCCGCCGCCGAGTGCGCCGCGCCCAATGTGGAATTTCACCAGCGAATTTTGGACGGACAGTGGGGGAATGATGTGGGAATTTATGAGGCGCCGAGGGCCTACCAATTCTTGCAAGACAAAGGTTTCTGCGTGGCCTCGCCGGATCAGAAAAATTATGCGGCAATGAAGATCTCGGGCGTGACGGTGACTCTCTCGGTTAGCGCAGAATTGATTCGGCAAATGATTG
This sequence comes from Pseudobdellovibrionaceae bacterium, assembly GCA_031392725.1. Classification (GTDB taxonomy): domain Bacteria; phylum Bdellovibrionota; class Bdellovibrionia; order Bdellovibrionales; family UBA1609; genus JALHOQ01. Next base: position 4,728 of record JANMVK010000714.1, on the reverse strand, counting down.
ATTCCCACCAGCCGCCCATTGTCCTGATTGATCAGGAAAAGCGGAGCGCCGTTGAAGATTGGTACCAAATCGGACGCGGGGGAATGAATCATGTGTTGGTGGCGGTCGGCTACGGCGAATCGGCCATTAATCCCATAAGCTTGAAACGGGAGCCTTACTTTATCGTTCGGGATAGCCTCGTCGGCCACCCCATTCACTATAAGATCGCGGCCGCGGATCTGGTGGCTCACGCCATTCAGGTCGAAAAAATCCACTTGCAAATCGGGATGCCCTGAATAGACTTTTTCATAAGGGGGATTTATGAAAAACCTATTTTGTTTGTTCGCTTTGCTCGCCTTGTCCCACACCGCTCACGCGGCTAAGTGGGAATATCAAACCGTAAGATATGAAAACCTGGAAAAATTCGAGCCCCTACTCAAGACCCTGGGCGAACAGGGCTGGGAGCTCACAGGCTGTCCAACCAGCGGCAATACACCCTACGGCGCGACGATTTCCGGTGCCAACGGTGGATCCTTCACCGGATATATCGGGCGCACGGTTTACTGTTTCTTTAAGCGCGAACTCCCGTAGACGGTCCAACACACCTCTAAAACATGTGTATGACAAATGCCTGGCATAAGTCATACACATGCTTCGGAGTGGGTTATCTGAACAATATTCCTGGGTTCGTGAAAGCCGTTGTCCGCTCACGCCGGCGCTTGTATTCCCTATCCCATGCCCGGGAGTGAGAAATGAAAAGCTTGATCGTTGTCGTTTTAATTTTGTTCGGCCCATTGGCTTCCGCCGCGCTCACCAAAACCTATCGCATCACCTTTCGTGGTGATTATGGGTACAGCGCTGAAAATGCCAAATATGATACCGTTGACCGGCTGCCCGCTATTTTTAGCCGCTACGTGCGCGACGTGAAGTGGAAAATCCGGCGGCAAGGAAAGGCGTGGATCCAGGTTGACCTCACTGGCGAAAATAAAAACCGCATTGACGGGTGGCTCTACACCATTCAGGCCGAAACCCAGGACGCCATCGCGGGAATTACCGAAGTTAAATAATCAGTTCGCGCCGGCCGCGGACCAAGTCATGACATGCACATATTCCGGCTCGGCCACCACGACTTGAGCAAAGGTGTCTTTCGATTGCAGCGGATGCACAAACAGAGTTTGTAAACCCATCGGAGCATTGAACACCACAAAGCCCCCGCCGGCCACGCCGTTTTTGCCCTGTAAAGGTAAGCCGTGCGCATCGAAGTACACAATCTGCGGGCGCTCTTTAGTTCCATAACCGGTCAGTTCAATTTCGAAATCCTGGTCGTCGATAAATCCTACAATCATTCCGCGGCCCGGAAGCGCGAGAATATTTTGCTGATTAAATAATCCCGTCAGCCAATCATGGCGGATCATGGGGATGTGCGCGATCTGCGGCCGCCCGGTGAGAGTGACGCGGCTGATTTCGTATTCCATGCCCGCCTCGGCCTCGACCATAAAGGGATTGGCGCCGTTGGAGTATTCAATCAAACCTTGGTCCTTCACCGAAACAATGTCGTCGGTGCCGACCAAGCGGATACGCGCTTCCACTGGCGTGTTCATATTCATCACATCGAGAACTTTAAATTGCGTGACGACCTTGTCTTCCAGGGACAATTCCACATAAGACACATGCCGGTCTTCCGTGGGAAAAACTTGTGCCGGATACATGCGGTTAGTGCTCGACACGCGCAGCGCCTGCACTCCGCGCCTGACGTTGATAAAGGCGAAAAGCCCGTTGCTCGAGGTCGCGGTCAGCGCGGTGTCGGGCAAATACATTTCATTTAAATAGATCGGTTTATAATTTCCGGCCATTTCCACCGACGCGCCCGCCGCCGCTTTACCGTCGCGTTTCACTTGGCCCCACACCACACCGGCCATATTGGCTTCTTTACGTTCACTGCCGTTGTTCAGTTCAATGGCGATCAACGCATCCATCAATTTGTTGGAGAATAAGCGGATATCTTGCGGATGCTCCGCTTGCCCGACCACCAAAGTTGACCAATGTTGAGGCGCCATCGCGCGCGCCACGAAACTGGAATCATGACTGAGGTTTTGGTCATTGTAGTAACCCTCGTCATTCACTTTTCGCGGATCCGTGTAGTCTTGAATTTCAACCCGCGCCTCGCGCACCGGGATCACTTGCTGGCCATGCGAGTATCCCGAAACCGTGCGCAAGCTGGCGCTGTCGGCCATTGGCCTTAACGAAATTCGGATATCGTAAATTCGGTTGTCGCGGGTCGGGATATCTTTAATATGAACCAGATTCATTTCGCCGCGCCCAAGAACCCGGCCGTTTTGCCCGAGGAGTTCCGCCACCAATTGTCCCGTCGCGGTCTTAACAAATATCTCGAAGCGGCCTTCGTTAATCCAGATGCGGCCTTTTTCCAGAACTTCACCGTTTGCGACCCGCTTTACAACCAAAGTGTGTTCGGTCGATCCGATAAAGGCCAGGCCGCCGGTCATTTCAATTTGCCCGTTCAGCCACAGCGGACGCATTTGCTCCGCAATCGGAGTGACGGTGGTAACGCTGGAGACAAAGACTTCGGGAGTTTCGCGCGCGCCACGAGTCTGCGGCGCCGGCTCCACCGGCAGTATAGGATCGGGGTTGCGGCGGGGTTCGCGTATGGGCGTGTCGGCTTTCGCGACAATAATGGGATTGCCGGTGATGGAACGCATGTCGCGGCGAAGGCCCGATACGGGGGCCGGCAACGAAAGCTCCTGCGCCACTAACTCTTGTGCTTTGGAGGCGGCCGTCGGCGGCATCCACTGATCCGCGTGTTGTTGCAACTGCGCGGGCATATGACGTTGGCGCGCCTGCAAAGATAATGTTGCGGGAACAGGTATGGCCTGCGGCCGAACTTCACCTGCCACATAAAACGGCTGCGGCGCGAGATCGGTGTGAGATCGGATCACAATGCCCTTCATGTTCAAAGATCGAACGCTGGTGCTGGCTATGACTTGGCTTGGCTGAAATTTATTGCCCGCGCTAAGCGGCTCCAACTTGTCGGGAATTTTTGAGGCTGTGGATTTATAATTTTGATGGAGGTCTTCAAACGCCGCATAAGCCGGAGAAGTTTTATTAGTGGCCACCGACAAACCGCGGCCAAAAGCGGCGCGAAAATCTGTGCGCTGAAGTGACAACGGCAGCAGCACGACAAGTGCCGCTAAAAATCTCGGAGTCCAATAATAGCGCGAGTAGGCTGATCGATCCCTGACCATTCATGATTAGTCTAGTTAGAATACCCTAAAATCGTCAATGATGTTGCGATCTTCGCGACGTTTGGCAAGCTCGTCCTCCAGCCGCCGGCTAATATCGCGGGCGAGGAGCGTATCGTAATAATCAATTACGTAGGCGAAGATCTCTCCCCTAAGGACCCGCTTCTCGTGGGCGACAACAATTTCGACATCATAGGGCCGGCGGTCGCCGAGAATAGTGATTTGAGCAAAGTAGCGTTCCAGCGCATCGCCCGCAGGGCGCACGCTGCCGTTACCAGCCACCAAAAAATGTTTCGACACGATCTCGCGGCCGTTGGAGCTAACCGCGCGGGATCCGATGGGAAAAGACGAGACAATGGCCGAGCGAATATCGCCGAGCGACGCTTGGATTTCTTTTATCGTAATGGTTTCCGGTTTACGCTGAAGAGCCGCGCAGCCGACTAAGGTCTGTGACATCAGGATCAATGCGATCGCGAAATGTTTAAACATCCCTCTATTTTGGCACGCTTTGCGCGTCTTTCAAGAACTGCTGAATGCCTTTGTCAGTTAACGGATGATTACATAACTGCTGCATGACCTTGTAGGGGCAAGTCACAATGTCGGCGCCCATCATTGCGGCTTCCAGAACATGCACGGGATGGCGGATGGAGGCCACCAACACCTGAGTACTCAGTGAGTAGTTATGATAAATTTGGATAATCTGACTAATCAAACTCATCCCGTCGGTGGATATATCGTCCAAGCGGCCAACGAACGGGCTACACAAAGTCGCGCCGGCCTTGGCCACAAGTAGGGCCTGAAGCGGCGAGAAAATTAAAGTCACATTGGTCTTGATTCCGTCTGACGCCAGACGGCGCACGGCGATTAGACCCTCTTCGCACATTGGAATTTTCACGACCACATTGTCGGCGAGTTTTGCCAGCTCCAAACCTTCGCGAACCATTTCATCGGCCTGAAGGCTTAGCACTTCGGCGGAAACTAGACCTTTCACTTCCTTGCAGATGTCTTTGATCACATCTTCATGGCGGCGTCCGGATTTTGCCACGAGCGTGGGATTGGTGGTGACGCCGTCGACCCAACCGCGTTTGTTGGCTTGGCGGATTTCTTCGATGTCGGCGGAATCAATATAGAACTGCATTTCGGTGCTCCCTTGAACTCAATCGGCTGCGTAAAGATCGGTTAAGTCATAGAGTCCGGGCCTATTTTTGTCAAATAGCCACCGGGCGGCGCGAATGGCGCCACGGGCAAATACGCGCCGGTCATGGGCGATATGCCTTAACACTATGGTTTCATCGGGTCCGCGAGCCTCAATTTGGTGGATTCCAGGTACTTTTCCCCGCCGGATGCTCTTGATCGATAGCTTTCTGACCTGCGCCCGCTCGCGCAGCTGTTCCGCCAGCATTTTGGCCGTGCCACTGGGTTTGTCCTTCTTTTTCGTATGGTGGACTTCTTCCATAACGAATTTCCAGTTGGCCACCGCGCCGAAGGGATT
>JANMVK010000694.1:0-2198 GCA_031392725.1 Pseudobdellovibrionaceae bacterium | reverse complement strand
CCTTGGGCCTCAAGCGCCCGGCGCAGTACAGCTCAGTGATGGACTACGCTTACCACGTCAATAATGAATTGCGCGTGATGGGCAAGTACGACATCGCGGCTCTCCGTTACGGGTATGCCGAGAAAGTGGAAACGGCCGATGGCAAAATCATCACCTTGAAAGACCTCCGCGCCCAACCGGCGACGGAACTGAAAGCCTTCGGCTATTGCACCGATGAGCATGTGGCCGCCAACCCGAACTGTAACCGGTTCGACGAAGGCACGAACTTGCTCGAGATCACCCAGCATTACGTGAAGGCGTACCATGAGCGCTACTCGCGGGCCAATGTGCGGAACAACCGACGCAAATTCAGCATGCTCGCCGACTCCGCGCAAATCGGCGCCATCGACAGCATGATGTCGGAGATGCGTTTGACCTTTGAGCGCTACGAGAGCATCAAAAATACGTTTGATCTCGCCGACACGGCTCCCGAGTGGGAGAGCATTCCGTTCTTGAAAGAGTTGAAAGCCGCCACTTTGGTGTCGGGCCAGTTCTTTCTCGATGTGATCAAGACTCCGGACTTGTTATGCGCGGTCTCGAAAGCCGACAATCCGGCCAGCATTCTCGCACTGCTTCCGATCCGCGAATTGTCCAAGCGGGCGATCAGCTGCTTTGACAAAGACAACATCCAGCTCAATCCGCTGTATGTGATCGTCGCGGAAGGCGGCAAGTCGTTCACTTCACGGAAAGATCCGGGCTCCGAAAATCCGTGGGCCGATCAGGTCGACGTGCGCGGAATCTGGATGGACAAGATGATGGCGACTCATTACCTGCTCGCGCGGGAATTGGGTTCCAGCTTGACCGACCAGTACACCGAAAACTACCTGCACATTCCGGAAATGCAGGGCCCGGTGCTCGCGACTATTGAGCAATTATTGACTGACGAATTGGCTGGACCGGTTTCGTTCCGCACGATTTTTGGGCCGACGGTTGAGCTTGAGGTTCCGTACAAGTTATTTGACGTCACGGATGCCAACAACTCCCACAAATTGCCGGCGGTGATGGACCCGATCGCGCGTTTGATCTTCAACTTGCCCGACGAAACCACGCTGTTTCACCAGAAGTTTGTGAATCAGATCAACAGCTTGATGCCGAGCCGGGCCCATGCGGGGCTGAGCAACGCGGTTCTGCACCAATTGCGGGTGTACTCGCAGCGTCCCAATGACGGACGCCCGCGGGAATACACGCAAGTTGATGTGCAACCGGGTGTCCGTTTGTTTATTCATAAAGACAGCGCTTTATCGCTGGCTTTAGCAGGCAGCATGAACGCCGTGCAGGTTCTCGGTCAGTTGACCCCCGAACAGCAGGCCAAAGTGTTGCAAGCCATCGCCGACAATAAAGAAGATGGTTTGGACGCCAACGAAAAAGCCGCCAAGAAACTAGGCAAGGACACCATGGAGAAATTCCAGCAAGGCGGTTTCCAACAGCCAAGTTTCTACGCCTTAATGTTGCAGACCTTAGCAAGATAGTTTTTCAAAAGGTGTCCGTCACCTTTCTGCGTAGTCCCCTTCGCTAGCGAAGGGGACGTGTCATAGCCAATCCATGGGCTGCAACCGTTGCAGCCCATGGGCTTTTCGGGCTTCATCGCAACGTTCGCTGCGACGCCCGTCCGAATAACTTGCTTTGAATTCACGGCAGGGAGTGGGCCGCTCTGAATAGATGGAGCAAGTCGCGTCCCGGCCGATTTTTCCTTTTAAGCCCGCGCATTTTGGATGGTGTTTGTCGTTGGTGCCCTTCATGCATCGAAATCTGGAATCTAAGTCTTCTGACATTTCTTTTGGAACGGCTTCACGCCAATAATATTGCACTCTGAAAGCCGCGCAGCAGGCGCCGCAGGATACGCACGGATTTTTATCCATTACAAAAATGCTAGCATTAACAAATCAAAATGACGGGTCCAGTTTACGCAGATAGTTGCAAAATTGTGACGGACGCTTACGCGCACAGCTGCAGAAAAGCGGTGGGCGCTTATGCGACGCGCTGGCGGGCGACTTCGTGGATGTGTTCGGCAAAGGCAGGATACCTTGAAAGAACACTTTCGAAAGCCGTGCGGCTCAATACAAACAAATCGCAATAGTCGGCTGCTTTCGCGGTCGCCGTGCGGGGATTGGTTGTCAATAGTGCCATCTCACCGAAAAATGATCCCGGTTGCAGTGTCG
>JANMVK010000680.1:0-2644 GCA_031392725.1 Pseudobdellovibrionaceae bacterium | reverse complement strand
CAAAGTAATACAATGCATAAAGGGAATTTTATTTTTTGCCATGACGATATTCTGTCAATAGCATCCAGTATCAGTAATGGTACATGCATTCAGCATTTAAAAATAAGGAGGCTCTTACATGACCAAAATCATTCTCGCTTCATTGGTAGCAATTAGCTTCAGCGCTTTTGCCGCTGAGACAACGACTACTACGACTACGACTCCGCCCGCTGTTGAAGGCACTACGCCTCCCGACGGTACGGCCATGCCCGCCGATGCGACTCACGCAAAAGCCGCCAAAGGTGCTAAAGGCACGAAAATGGCGAAAAAAGGTATGAAAACTACGACAGAGAAGAAAACAACTACTGAAGAAAAGAAAACTGACGAGCACGCTCACTAGAGTTGAGCGGTTCATAAAATTTTCTTAAAAGATAAAAAGGGGTTAACCGCCCCTTTTTTTTTTCTATATAGTGTGCACTAGATGAAACTTAGCAAACTCAAGATCATCGGCTGGCGGGAATGGATTGGGCTTCCCGATTTGGGTTTGGACCGGATTAAGGTCAAGATCGACACCGGCGCGCGCACGTGCGCCTTGCACGCCACTAAAATCCGCTACAGCGAAAAAGACGATCACACCCAAGTGTCCTTCGTGTTTCACACCAATGATAATGTCGCGGTTAAGGTCAAAGCGCGCTTGCTTGAGCAGCGCAAGGTCAGAAACTCAGCGGGTCATGCGACGCTCAGGCCGGTGATTGTGACCAATATCAAAATCGGTGAGGAAACCTGGCCGGTGGAGGTCACCTTGGTTAACCGCGATCCCATGGGCTTTCGAATGCTGCTCGGGCGGCAGTGTTTAAAGAAACGTTTTTTGATTCATCCCTCACGCAGCTATGTAAGGTCCACCGACACTCCACAGGGGTCATTATGAAAATTGGGATTTTGTCCCAGAACTCCGCGCTCTATTCCACCTCACGTCTCGTGCAGGCGGCGGAAAAGCGCGGGCATCAGGTGATGGTGGTCAATCCACTGATTTGTTACATGGATATTACGTCGCACGCGCCGACGGTTCATTACCGCACGCAAAAGCTCGATGATTTTGACGCCATTATCCCGCGGGTTGGTGCCTCGGTGACCTTCTACGCCACCGCGGTCATCCGGCAGTTTGAGATGATGGGTGTTTATTGCTTGAATGAGTCGGTGGCGATTTCTCGCTCTCGGGATAAATTGCGCGCTCTGCAGATTCTCGCGCGCAAAGGTGTCGGCATGCCGGTGACTGGCTTTGCCCATTCAACAAAGATGAGCGCGGATTTAATTACGCTGGTTGGTGGCGCGCCTCTGGTCATCAAGTTGCTGGAGGGCACGCAAGGCAAGGGCGTGGTATTAGCCGAAACGGCCGCGGCCGCCGAAAGCGTGATCGATGCGTTCCGGGATCTCGATGAATATTTCTTGGTGCAGGAGTTTATTAAAGAGGCCGGCGGTGCCGACATCCGCTGTTTTGTAATCGGCAATAAAGTGGTGGCGGCGATGATGCGCAAAGCAAAGGCCGGGGAATTCCGTTCCAATCTTCACCGCGGCGGCACGGCGGTGGAAGTGAAGTTGACGCCCGAAGAACGCAAGACCGCCACTCGCGCGGCCTCCGCCATGGGATTAAATGTGTCCGGTGTGGATATTATTCGCTCTAAACACGGTCCCCTGGTGATTGAAGTGAACTCCTCGCCTGGATTAGAGGGAATCGAAAAAACCACCAGCATTGACGTGGCCGATTCGATTATTCAATATATTGAAAAGAACGCGAAACCCCATAAGACCAAGACCAAGGGCAAAGGATAATCATCATGTGGGACAACATCGACAGCGCACTCAACAAATTAAAAGCCAATCTGCAACCGCAGTGGAGCGGCTATGCGGGATTTTACTCCAGCTGGCTCAGCGGATATTTTAAAGAGCCGTGGGCGATGGTCGTCCCCATGGACGATCACGGTTTTCACCGCGGTGATGGCGTGTTTGAGGCCGTGCGCATTCATGAGCGCGCCTATTTTGATATTCAGTCCCACTTAAAGCGTTTAATTAACTCCGGCCAGCGCATTGGCATTAAGCCCTACGGTTCGGTTGAAGAGCTGCAGAAAATTTTGGTGGAGCTGGCCAAGCGCTGTGATTTGAATTCTGGGATTTTGCGTCTTTACATGACTCGCGGGCCGGGTGGCTTTTCGCCCAATCCTGAAGAGAGCGTGGCCACGCAGTTGTACGCGGCTATCACGAGTATGAAGCCGCCGAATATGGACCGTTACAAGGCCGGCGTGAAATGCATGACTTCGAAAACTCTGGCCAAAGACCCGTGGTACACCGGGATTAAATCGCTCAACTATTTGCAAAACGTGTTGATGCGCAAAGAGTGTTTTGATCAGGGCTTTGATTTTGGTGTGTGCGTGGATCTCAACGGCAAGATTCATGAAGGTGCGACTGAGAACATCATTATGATCTCTAAAAATAATGAAATGGTGGTACCGAAGTTTGACTACACACTTCATGGCACCACGGTGACCTTATTGATGAAGATCGCCCAGGAAAAAGGCAAAGATTTCGGGCTCAAAGAGGTGCACTTCGGGGATTTTACTGTAAAAGATTTAAAGTCTGCACGGGAAGCCGCTTTTGTAGGCACGACCTT
>JANMVK010000592.1:0-4122 GCA_031392725.1 Pseudobdellovibrionaceae bacterium | reverse complement strand
CCAGTGCGAGGCCTAACTGTTAATCAATTTGATTTTTTCGTGGTCGGCGCCGGAATTGTGGGCCTCACGTGCGCGCGCGAGCTGGCCCTTCGCAATATGGGAAAATTTCTGGTCTTGGAAAAAGAAGCCAAGGTGGGAATGCACGCCAGTGGACGCAATTCCGGCGTGGTTCACGCGGGAATCTATTATTCCAGCGATTCTTTAAAAGCGAAATTTTGCGTCGACGGCCACCACCGCTTAATTGACTACGTTGAAGAAAATAAATTGCCGATTTTGAAGTGTGGCAAAGTGATCGTGGCCACTCGAGAGGAAAACCAGCCCACTCTCAATACTTTGTGGGAACGAGCCGCTAAAAATGGCGTGAAAGTTCAGAAACTCTCACTCGACGAACTTAAAGAAGTGGAGCCCGAAGCCAAGTCTTTTGGGTGGGCCATTTGGTCGCCGAATACGGCGGTCATTGACTCCAAAGCGGTTCTTCACAAACTAGAAGAAGAACTAAAAGTCATGGGCGTCACGATCGCTCACAATGAAGAAGTTAAAAAAATTAATCCCGTGAACCGCGAAGTTACAACCGGGAGCGGCACGTGGACGTATGGATTTCTGGTCAATGCCGCCGGCGTTTATGCCGACCGCATTGCGAAGCCGTACGGAGTGGGCCTCAATTACCGGATTTTGCCTTTTAAGGGACTCTATTGGAAGGCGCGCCCGTCATTCACCGCGAAAATCAAAGGTTTGATCTATCCCGCACCCGACATCCGCATGCCGTTTCTTGGAGTGCATATCACCAAGACGATCGCGGGCGACGTATCCTTCGGGCCTACGGCCATTCCTGCCTTTGGCCGGGAAAACTACTCGTTGTTTGGCGGAATGGACTTGCTTGAGACTCCAAAAATCGCCGCTCACCTTCTCGGCCTCCTCCTGCGTAATCCCTCTAACTTTCGCAGTTATGTGAAGGACGAGTTGAGCCGCTACGTGCCGAGCCGTTTCTATGCAGAGTGTAAAACTCTGGTGCACAATATGGAGCGCCAGGATATCGGAGAGTTCTACAAAGTGGGAATTCGACCACAGCTAATGGATGTTAATAAGAAACAACTCGAGATGGATTTCGTGATTGAGCCCGGCCGCAATTCGATTCATGTTTTGAACGCCATTTCACCCGCCTTCACGTGCGCCTTCGCTTTTGCGCCCTTTGTTGTGGATCAGATTGACGCCACGAGCAAACTCCAGGGCCGCCCGGCCCAAGCTGTACTTCCCGGATCGCATTAGGTACATCAATTAGTTCATTTAACATCGCGGAAGATGAGGGGCTTCATGAACTTAAGCACCACCGATCTCGAGTCCTTATACCGGCGCGTTTTGTTGACTCGCCGATGTGAATTAGCCATTTCACAAGATTACTTTCAAGACGAAATGAAAACGCCCGTTCACCTCGGCATTGGTGGCGAAGCCATGGCCGCTGGTGTTCATTTAGCTTGTCCCGCCGACACTCAGTATTTCGGCACCTATCGCAATCACGCGCTTTACCTCACCTGTAGCGATGACACTGATAGTTTCTTCGGCGAAATGTACGGAAAAATTACCGGTTGTGGAAAAGGCAAAGCCGGATCGATGCACATGGCCTGCCCTGAAAAGGGTTTGATTGCGACTTCAGCCGTTGTGGCCACAACCATTCCCGTGGCGGCTGGAGCCGCCTTGGCCGCTCAATATTCCAACACCGGTAAAATGGTTGTCGTGATGTTTGGCGACGGCGCAGCTGAAGAAGGCGTATTTTTTGAAACGCTGAACTTTGCGAGCCTTAAGAAATTACCGATCTTGTTTGTATGCGAGGACAATGACCTCGCGATTCACACGCCTCAACACGAGCGCAAAGGTTTTCACAATTTCGCTGATCTCGCGAAAACCTTTGATATTGAATATGCGTCGGGAGATGGGTCCGATGCGGTTGATGTGACGTTGAAAAGCCGAGACGTAGTCGCGCGCATGAAAGCCTCCGGCAAACCTGGCCTGATGCATTTCAAATATATCCGCTTTCTCGAACATGTCGGACCCTTGGAAGATTTTGATCGAGGATACCGGGAACGGCCGGTTGATCTTTCGGAAAAATGGGATCCACTTCCAAAAATTGAAGCCAGCTGCTTGGCTGCGGGAATCACTAAAATTCGTCTCACCGAAATTCAGACCGAGGTTCAGAAGAAAGTTGACGCCAGCGTCGTTCAAGCGAAAAAAGCACCCTTTCCTGGCCCTGAAGAACTTTTCACTGATGTCTTAAGCACAACGGCTCGGGAGGATCGCGTATGGCAATGAACTGGCCCTTGATGAGCAATAACATCACCCGGCAGGATCTCGACACCCTGATTGAGTTCCTAAAGCAGGACAATCCCATCCTCACGCAAAATAAAAATGTCCGCGCGTTTGAGGCCGAATGGTCGCAATGGCTCGGCGTTAAATACAGTGTGTTCATGAATTCCGGCGCTTCGGCCAACCTTTTGACCATGGCCGCGATTAAGCATCTGTACGGTGAAGGCGAAGTGATTGTTCCCACACTGACTTGGGTGTCCGATGTCGCCTCTGTTCTTCAGAATGGATTGAAACCGATTTTTTGCGACATCGACAATCATCATCTCGGCATGGACATCGATGAAGTCATCGGCAAGATGAACAGTAAAACCCGCGCCGTGTTCGTCACTCACGTGCTGGGCTTTAACGGTATTGATGACCGTCTGATCAACGAATGCAAGAAACGCAATATCTTATTGATTGAAGACATGTGCGAATCGCATGGCGCCACTCACAACAGTAAAAAGTGCGGCTCGTTTGGCTTTGCTTCCAATTTTTCATTTTATTTCGCTCATCATATGTCCACCATCGAAGGTGGCATGGTGTGCACGAACGACGAGAAGTTTTATGAAACCATCCGCATGTTGCGCTCACATGGCATGATTCGTGAGATGGATTCTAAAGATATGAAAGCCGAATGGGTCAAAAATAATCCCAACTGCAATCCGGAATTTATTTTTTCCTACCCGTCGTACAACGTTCGCTCGACCGAACTGAATGCGGTTCTTGGCCGTTCCCAACTCAAACGCCTGGATGCCAACAACAAATTGCGCTTCAGAAATTTTAAGATCTTCCTCGATAATTTGGATCCAAAAAAATACCGCACGGACTTCAAACTAGAAGGCAGCAGTAACTATGCTTTTATTTTAGTTCTCCAGAAGGATGACCCTAAACTAGTGGCCAATGTCATGGCGAAACTCACTGAACAAGGTGTGGAATTTCGCCGCGGCCTTTCGGGCGGCGGCAATCAGTTACGCCAGCCGTACCTAAAGGGAATCGTTCCCGACGGCTATCACAAACAATTCCCTAAGGTTGAGCATGTTCACTCTTATGGCTTTTATATCGGCAACTATCCGGATCTTGAAGAATCACGCATCTATGAACTCTGCGATCTTTTGAACAAGGTGAACTAATGTCAGAAACCAAAACCATGTATTACCGTGAAGCCCTCGCCCTCGCCCAAGCGGACGCGATGAGAGAAGATCCGAGCGTTTTCGTTTACGGCCTGGATGTAAATGATTTTAAGTGCACCTTTGGCAGTGTTAAAGGCCTTAAAGACGAGTTCGGTGAGCGCCGTGTGTTCGGCACTCCTTTGTCTGAAGACGCCATGACTGGCGTCGCTCTCGGCGCGGCATTAAGTGGCCTTCGCCCCATTCACGTTCATATCCGAGTCGACTTTTTGCTACTTGGAATGAATCAAATCGCCAATATGATCTCGGCCGTTCGTTATATGAGCGGCGGAAAATTAAAGGTTCCAATTGTTTTCCGGGCGGTTGTCGGCCGCGGTTGGGGACAAGGTCCTCAGCACAGCAAGACGCTTCACTCGTTCTTCGCACATATTCCCGGACTAAAAGTTGTGATGCCCTCCTGCGCTCAAGACGCCTACAGCCTGCTGCGGTCGAGCATTCAAGACGACAACCCGGTGATCTGCATTGAGCACCGTTGGCTCTACGATGTAAAAGGCACCGTAGACACTTCTATCAAAGTTCCAATCGGGAAAGCCGCTGTTCTGCGCCAAGGCCGGGACGTTACAATCGTGACTACTTCTTGGATGGCCGTTGAGGC
>JANMVK010000519.1:0-13031 GCA_031392725.1 Pseudobdellovibrionaceae bacterium | reverse complement strand
GTTTCTATATCCAAGCCAGACCAAGGAAATATATTTAGTGAAGAATTCTCTTGCGGCAAAGAGTTGCACAATCCGCCCCTAAATTGAAGGCTCCGCCATCCTTGAGCGCTGAGGAATTCGACATTGGAATTGAGCGCCGCGGTTAGTTTTTTGGCCCGCACCAGCTCGCCGCCGGCGCGGCGGAGTAAGCGTTCGAACTTGCCCGCTACATATTCAGGCGTGACTTCGATCTCAGCATCGGCTTCTGCGTCCGATTCCGGGACGTTTTCTTTTTCCGCCTCTTCGTAGTGGCGAAACAGGTTAAGTCCATACGCCAGCATCCCGCGCATTTCAGCCACTGACTCCCGCGTTAGTTTATGATTGAGTAAAAACAGTTTAAAGCCCTGTTCCAGAATTTCCGGATCGATGGGATCAAAAAAAATCTGTTCGAACTCCGCCGAATCCAGCTGGATGGAATGATGCAGCTTAATCACCATATCGATAAAGTTTCCCGGCCGGAATGGGCCCATGGGAAACACCTCGCTCTGCCTGCCATTTACGGTCAAAAAATCAGCCGAGTAAAAACACAATTGGCGCTGATTTTTTTTAAGTGAAATATTGTACGGAGGATTGAGCCGCTTGATCTCGTCGGTTTCGCGCAAGGCCGATTCCAGGGGCGAACCGCACTCCTCCACCTGCAGATCCCACACCTGCGCCAGCATTTCGAGTTTGCGCCGGTCGCGGTTTTTTACGCCGCGGAAGTAACTGTTGACCCTACTTTTAAGTGAAGTGGCCTTGCCCACGTAAAGCACCTCACCATTGCGCGCGATCATGCGGTAAATACCGGGCCGATCGGGCAACTTGAGGCGCAGCTCAGTGGGGATGCGGTAGGAGATGGATTTTTTCTTTTTTGCCGCCGGCTCCACGGTTTTTTGCCACACCAATAGCTGCTCGAGCGTGTTGAGTCCCATCTCCATGGCTTTTTGCGCGAGCCCGCGCCAGATGGCCATGGTGGCAAAGACAAATTCCCCGGCGCGGTTGGGACCGGTGATGGGATGCCCGAAGTAGCCGCTGACCGCGCGGATATTCTGGCTGGGTAGAGTGGGAAACAATTTGCGGGTGAGCTGTTGCGTGCACAGATAATCAAAGGGCACGTTCATCAGATCCTGCAAAAACGGCTTTTCAAACTGCGCGCAGTGAACAATGGCGAGGGGCGGGCGGGTTTGCGCGGTCCAGTTGACAAAAAAATCGTCAAACCAGGTTTTTGGGTCGGGTTTGCCGGCTAAGTCTTCATCGCGCAAGCCGGTGATCTCGGAGATTTTTTTATTTAAGTATGTTCCGGCCGGCAGGCCGAAGATTTGTGACGCCACCACCGGAGGTTCATCACCTGAATGGATGGACCAGCTGAATTCCAGCAGTTGGCCTTGGGGCGGGCGCATTCCCGTGGTTTGTCCGTCTAAAAACAGGAAGGGTTGTTCAAGAAGGTTCATGTTCCCTCCAGAAATCCTCCACGTCCTGTAAGATCTGATTTGAGACCATGGCCTCGGTACCAAAAGCGGTCCAATCCGACGGCATGGCTTTAACGTAATTTTCCGAGAGAAAGCGGCGGTCCATCAGTACGATTAAGCCTTTATCCTCACTTGAGCGGATCACCCGCCCCGCGCTCTGCACCACGCGGGTCATAGCCGGGAACGTGTAGGCGTAATCAAAGCCCGAACCGCCTTTTTCCTCAAAATACTGGCGCAGCAATTCCCGTTCAAAGTCGAACACGGGCAGGGCGGGGCCGACAATCATGGCTCCGATCAACATTTTCCCCGGGTAATCGACGCCTTCGGAAAACACTCCGCCTTGGACCGCAAAAATAATTGTCGGCGTCGCGGGATCCTGCAAAGCCTCGATGTACTCCTGAATTTGCTTGCGGCGCATATCGCGCTCCTGCCGCAGCACTCGGAACTTCGGCAAATCAACCAGCGCGACCACACGGCTTAAAAAATCGAAGCTGGGGAAAAACACAAAATAATTGCCGGGCTTAATAGCAACCACCTTCTCAATGGTGTCTTTGACCTTGGCGTAGTTGCGCTCACGGTCGCGCATCTTGGTGGAAATTTGCGGAATGATCAAAATCTTGCGGTTCTCTTTGGGAAACGGCGAGGTGAATTCCGCCGTGAAAGTGGTCAACGGATCCAATCCCAAAGTTTGTAAGTGAAAAGGAAAAGGCTTTAACGTGGCGGAGAACGCCACCACATTGGCGAACTCCTCATAGCGCTCGGTTAATTTTTGAGAGGCATCACAACAGGTGACCCGCAACAAGGCTCCGTTTGGTTCCGGCGTGCGGGTGAAAATAAACTCGTCGCCCACCTGCACGCAGGCGGAGGCGAACTCGGCAATCAAGTTGCAAAAGCGTAAAACCGGATCCTGCTGGCGCAGGCCCACATCGGATTCCAAGTATCCGCGCAGTAAATCCTGAGCTTGGGCGTGGATGTCTTCAAAATGCAGATCCAGAGGATTGATTTTGCATGGTCCAGGCTCGACTCCCGCCAGATTTTCCATGTGATCCGAACAGGAGTTAAAGCACAGCTTTAACTTTTGCCAGAGCGCCTCAGGCAGGTAAGTGGCCTGTTCCATCAGGCGGCGCAACTCGGCTAGCGACAGTTGCGCTGAATAATAGTCATTGGCCCGCGCCGCCAGATTGTGGGCCTCATCAATCACCAAATTGGGCCGGGTGACTTGTCCATAACCATTGTGCAAAATCCGCCCGGTGATATTGCGCGGGGAGAACACATAATTGTAATCGCATACGATCACGTCGGCGCGGGGCACGCACTCCAGTTGCAGTTCAAACGGGCACACTTCATATTCGCGCCCAATCTGTTTAAAAGTCTTTTCTCCCAGCCGTTTTTTCTTTGACAATTTGTCGGCTAATTTATGGGTAGCGAGCTTCGTATAATAATCTTTGGCGTACTCGCAGTGGGAGGGATTGCAGAACACTTCATCCTTCAAGCACATTTTACTTTTGGCGTGCACCGTAACTGATCTCAATTTGCTGCCGTTTTTTTGCAGACGCTCGACCGCGTCTTCGGCCACGCCATGCCCAGAGTTTTTCGCCGTCACGTAAACGGTTTTTTGTCCACGGTCCAAGGATTGTTTCAGTGAGGGATACAGTACGCCGATGGTTTTTCCAAGACCGGTAGGGGCCTGGATCATCGCGCGCCACTCGCTGCCCATTTTGTCGTAAATCTGCGACAGCAACTCGCGCTGCCCCGGCCGGGGATTCTCAAACGGGAAACTCATATCAGTGGCGACCTTGTGGCGCTTGGCTTTGATCGCGTCGAAACGCTTTTCCTCGATATTGAGTTCCTCAATCCGCCGTTTCAGCCAGCGCTCATAGCCATCGGGATCCAGCTCCACATCCAGTTCGGTGATTTTACGGGTGCGCGAGCACACCACCAACAGGCGTAGCGCCGGCAGCATTCCGCTGCTCATCCAGTGAATATATCCATAGGTCCGCAACTGCAGGAGATAAGGGTGCTCGGAAAATTCGCGCAAACGCTCGAGTAGACTATCCGGGCTGTAAGAAGATTTGATTTCCTCAATCAAAACCGGGGAGCCGAATTGCATTCCGTCCATGCGCCCGCTGACCGCGACTTTAAAGGGTGTGCCTTTAAAAGTGTGAGTGATCCATTTCTCAATCGCGTAGTGGCCGCCGGATTCCACCAGCCGCTGATTTTGAATCTCGGCATGAATCTCACTGCCGACCATGGGCAAAGCGCCATAGCCGGACTCACTTTCGATGCTGCCCACGCGCGGACTGGGCACGGCGAATTCGGTGATGGACAATTGAATGGAGCCCACCTTCATAGCGACTGTTCCATTTCCCATTTGCGCAGCACTGAGCGCAATCGCGCCAAATTGTTATGGATCCGCGGCCAGTGATAGCCGGACAAATTTTGCTGTTCCAATGGATCGGTGGGCAAATAGTAAAGTTCTTCCAGGCCCGAGGGCCCGCGAATTAGCTTCCATTCTCCGTCATTCACATAATCATTGCCCAATGAGAAACCGAACACCGGGCGCGGGTTCACTCCGCCCGACAAATCCCGGCCTTGCATCTGCGCGGGCGGCGGGATTTTTAAGACAGCGGTCACGGTCGGCATTACGTCGACCAAACTCACCAGCTCGGTGGATTTGACCGGTTCTTGCAGTTTGGGATGGTAAAGTAAGAATGGCACGCGCGCGGTGTGCTGGTAAAAACTGGAGTGGCTGCCGTGGCCATGCTCAAATAGTTCTTCGCCGTGATCGCTGACCAAAATCACAATGGTGTCTTGATCATGTCCGCTCGTTTTGAGTTGCCGCCACATTTCTCCCAACTGGGTATCAAACGCTTTCACCGAGTCGGCGTAAGCCAGCCGCAAATTTTCCTTCTGCCGGGAACCAAACTTATTGTGCCCGTTGATCACATGCTCCATGGCCCACAGTTGAAACTGGCCAAGATCATGCAGGAACGAGTCGGCCGCCACCGGCTGGCGCAGGCAACCATCGAGCACCGCTAAACTTGCGCAATTGGATGGCAGGTTCACGGCCCGTTCCGACATTTTAAAATAGTTGTTGATCAGATTGCGGCTGCCAAACAGCAGCGGGAATTCGCCGCCCTCACCCGGCAGGAAATAAGGCAAGTGCGTGACGTAGGAGTGAAAGAAATAAAAAAACGGTTTGCGCTCCTGCAAGGCTTCCTTCACCGCGGCCCCATTGAGCGCCAAGCCCGGGCGCCCGGGCCGGGCGAACAGGGTCGGCGAGAGTTTGTCAAAACCGCGGGCAAAACCGAGTTCACGGTCCAAGTGTTTGAGATTGAGTGGCGCATACCAATGAGTTTTATAGCCGGCCCGCTTAAGCACTTCGGCCAAGGTGACATAGCGCTCGCTCAACGGTTCAGTGGATTCACTGGTGCGCGGCCAGCGCGGCACATGAATTCCGCGGCCGGTGACCTGGTGACGGTTTGGGTAGAGAGACGTGAACAGCGTCATGTGACTGGGCGTGGTGTAGAAGGCATTGGTGTAGGCATTGGTAAAATCCACCGAGCGTTTCGCGATGGCTTCCAAATTGGGCGCGCTTCTAGCGAAGTCGGCCCGCAAAGTGTCCATGGATAAAATAATTAAATTGCAGCCCGGGCAAGGCGGCAGATGCAAGCGGCCGGCGGGAACGGCGGGAGTTTGTTGCGCGCGGTGAAATTGGAATTCCCACAGCCACTCACGTGAAAAGAAAACCGTCGTGACGGCAATAGCCAAGGCGCACCCAAAAGTAATAATCCGCTTGGTTTTCATCGCGCTCCCTTTTTCGCATTCAGCAGCCACTGAAAGAAGAAACAATGAATAATCAAACCCACGGCTGAGGGCAACGCGGCCTTGGGATGAAACGCGAGCATCAAGCTGGAACTCACGGCGAAATTGCGCGACGACACGCTCAACGCCATGGTTTCCGCCTTGGCCTTTTTAATAAATCCTTGGGCCCCTTTAAACGTGATGAGAAACACGCCGAAGTCGAAAAATAAAAATAAACCCACCAGTACGGCAAAATCATAATTGAGCAGCAGCCGCAGAGGCACACGATTCAACGAAGACCCCACCAGAATAAACATCAACAGGGCCAGAATCAGGGAGTTTCCCGTGGGCAGCCATTTGGCGGCGCGACTCGGCAGCTTGGGAAAAAAGTATGACACCGTAAAACTCAAGGCCACCGGCACCACCGTGAGCAGCGACAAATACACCAGCAGATAGCGCGTATCGAGAAACACCGGCGCCAATTTGCTCAGCGCGAGCAAAGGCACGGTCACAAAGGGGCATAGCAGGGTCGACACGATCACATTGAGCAGCGCCAAACCGGTGTCGCCCCCGCGCTGGCCCGCGAAAAAGGGATTGACCAGGGCGCACGGCGCCAGCGCGGCCACCGCCACGCCGAAGACGAAATCCTGATCCCGCAGCAGCAGCGACGCCAGAGCGGTTTGCAGCACGGGAAAGAACAGGAAAATCAGCAACTGGGCCGAAACGCATTGCAACCACCCCGAACGGAAAGTAATTAATTTCCTTTTGTCCACTGCCAGCGTATTAAGAAATAACAGCGCAAACAGCAAAAACGAACTGGCCCAAATCAGCGACAGCGACGTGTAAGGAAAAGCCAGCCCGAGCAAGACACCGGCGATAATGGGTGCGGAGAAAAACCTAAGCAGATGAAACGTCCTTTAATCAAGCAGTTGCTGGTTATCATAATAGGGTCTTTTGTTTTCGGCATAAGTATTTCCGTTATCGCCAAGCGCCATTCACCTAGCGGCTCGTCAAAGCCCGGGCACTGGAAACTTTATTGGTTTGTGCCAGACGGATTGAGGGCGGATCCCGACACTTTTCAGATTTTTGACTGGGCTGAGCAGGGCCTCCTGCCCAACATAAAGGAAATGATGCGGCAAGGAACCTACGGATATTCCATTCCCGTGTTTCCCAGCCACACGCCGATTAATTTCGCCTCGCTGTTCACCGGCGTGCGCCCCATCCGGCACGGGGTCGCCGACGGACCCATCCGGGTGCATGGCTATCCGCTAAAAATTATTCCGCGCTCCGGTTTTAGTTCCATCGCGAAAATGATTGATCCCTTCTGGTACACGTTGGAGCAAGCGGGGTTGGTTGTGACGTTGCTTTCGATCCCCGGGTCGACGCCGCCTGAAATCACCCAAGGCCACGTGGTTAAGGGCCGCTGGGGCGGGTGGGGCATGGAATTTCCCAGCATTAATTTTCACAGCTTCAACGATCAGGAGTTCCGCCGCGAGCTCGGCTGGAACGATAAAGTTTTTCAAATCGAAAAAAAGCTGACCGAGTTTGTCAAAGCCACGGAACCCAAGGGCTGGAGTGAGATGCCGCCGAGTTTCAGCCCGCCGCGCGAACTCAATTTGCGCAATTGGGACTGCGATTTATTTGTGTTGTTGACCGACAGCACCGATGATCACGCGGAAAATTACGACATCGCGCACTTTTCGCCCAATAAAAAGAGCAAATTGTTCGCGCTGAAAGAGGGCGAGTGGAGCGAGTGGTTCCAGTTGATGCTGAATTTCCGCGTGCAGAAGAATTACCAGGAGGCCGTACCGCAGAAACTGGAGTTGGAGCAGCGCTTGGCCGTGCTGCAATTCCCGACCGCGGCTCGAATCCGGGTGATCAAGCTCGGCGGCAAAGACGTCTTTCGCATCCGGGTGCTGTATGACGGTTTGAATGAAAGCGTGACCGTGCCCTCCCAACTGGCTGACCCCTTGCGCGAGGCGGCTGGACCAATGGTGGATTTTGTCGACAATTTTCCGCCGCAGCTGATTTATTTTAAAGAGGACAAGAAGGTGTTTCAGGAAGAAATGGATATGTCCTTCCAGTGGCACGAACGCGCGCAAAAATATTTCTTCAATCAAAGCCAGCAGGACGTGTTCATTCAGTCGATTTACTCACCCAACCAAATGCTCACCAGCCGCTGGTGGATGAATCACCTCGACCCGCGAGGCCGTGATTATTCCAATACCGATGAAAAGGAGCGGCAAAAATTGTGGTCGGAAGTGAAGGCCATGTATCAGCGGATTGACGGCATGATCGGGGAGGCGCTCAAGGCCAGGAGCCCGGATGCCTACGTGGTGTTCAGCTCGGATCATGGCGCGATTCCGCTCAATTACGAGGTGAGGCTCAACAATCTCTTCGCGAAAAGGGGCTGGCTGACCTTCGACAAAGACCAAGATACCGGCGTTTTGAAAATCAACTGGGCCAAGACTCAGGTGATATTTTTAAATATGGCGCATATTTATCTCCGGCCGGATGGCCTAGGCGGGGATTACTATCCGGCAAAAGGCCCCGAATATGAAAACTTACGTAAGGAAGTGGTGCAATCCCTAAAAGACCTTCGCGACGACGCGGGCCTGGCGCCCTTGGCCGACATTCATTTGCGGGAGCAGGCCCATGAGTGGGGCTTGCCGGCCGAGCGGGTGGGAGATTTGGTCATCGCGGCCACTCCCGGTTTCGGCTGGATTGAAGATGTCAGCGACGATAAACAGATCTTTATGCGTGCCTTAAAAGGAGGCTACAAGCAGGCACTGTTACCGCAGAACGAGCCGGGCTTGTGGACTCCATTTATAATTGTGGGTCCCGGGGTCCGTAAAAATCACCGTATGTCTAGGCCCATCAGTCACATCGAGCAGTATCCGACCGTGATGGAGCTACTCAAAGTGAAGTTGCCCTACCGTCCCGACGCCGGCGCTCTGCAGGAAGTTTTCGAAAGTAAGCCTTAGGTCTGGTTTACACTTTGTCCTACATCTGCGAGCATTAATATACACATGAGCGTTTTAGGCACAATCATCATCATTCTTGTTACGGCGGGCGCGACCTATTTCGGCATGGGCCAATTCGGCAGCCAAATCATCGGCCCAGTGCAAATTTCTCCCGAAGTGAAGACTTATATAGATTCCAAATTAGGCGCCCCCCCGGGCGGCACTACCGGTGAAGAATTGGTAAAAATTGTGGGCCGCGTGACGGAGATGGAAGCCAAGCTTGCGGAAATGGAAAAAGTCCGCGCCAGTTACGAACAGCTCGCCGGAAAAAGTGAATTGATTGAGACCGCAATCGGGGATCAGCGCAAACGCAAAGAAGATGTGATGCAGGCGGCCCGCATGGCGGAAATGTCGCAACTGCGAAACGACATCGCCACGGTGTGCGCCGGTGTGACGATTAAACGCGTGCAATCCGGAGGCGGCAACAAAAGTAGTTCCGAGGCGCAAGCCTACCGCAATAATATCGGAGGCGGAGCTGCGGGACGGCCCGGAGCCGGGCGGCCCGGAGCCGGCGGTCAACCTGGTATGGGGCAACAACAAGGTAAAGGCGGCGGCGCGGGCGGTGGCCGGCGACGAGGCGGCGGCGGAGCCGCTGGGGGGTCACAAGGTGGCCAGCGTCCTTAGTTTTTTAATTCTATTTATTAATTCCGCCTCAGCATTAAATCCCAATCAAATGCAGGCATTGGATCAGTTGATTGCTGAGCGCCGAACGGCGGCCAGCAAATTGGCGGTGCCCGTGCGTGACGCCACTCTAAGGCTCGACACTTTTGAGAAACGCATGCTGCCGGTGGTGTTCCAATTTAACCGTTTGGGTCCTCTGGTGATTCAGCGGAACGCGGAACTCGACACAGTGAAAATTTATATTGATGACCCCTCCAGTATGGCCAATCCTTATGACGACACCGCTTGGATTGAGGTGGCCCGCAAGGAAACGGCGTACGTGTGTTGTGATGTCCGCAGTAATCAACGGCTGGCTCAGGAAATTCAGGAAAATTTAGCCCGAGGTTTACCTGCGTTATCCGAGTCCACAGCGGCGAATGTGGCCCAGCGCGCTCGCGCCGCGGCCCAAAGGTCGGCTGGGGTTACGTTTGATGATGGAGGGGACACTCCAGCTCCAAGTGGAGTTCCCCAAAGCAAACCCAACGGCTACGCACCCGGGGAGATGGCCGCGCCGCAAGTCCCTCATCATCGTAAAGGTATGATTTCGGGATTGCCGGATTTGAATGTGCCGCCGCCGATTCCAGCGGCCGCACCGGATATTCCCGCTCCGGCGCCAGCTCTACCGGCGACTACCGCTCCGGGGTCAGCGGCGCCGGTTACGGCTCCCGCAACCACACCCGCTGGAACCGCCGCGCCCGTGAATCCCGCCGGCGGTAAGCCGCCCGCTACTCCGTAATTTCGATAAAGGGTTTTTCCGCCGACAGGCTTTTCAAAAACGCCACGAGATCTTTTTTGTCCTGGGCCGTGACATAAACCGCGCCAGCGCCCGGCGCCGGTTTTCCGTCGGCATTGAGATGCACCGAGGGATTATAAAAATCAATTGCGGCTTCTAGAGTCTTAAGTTCCCCATTGTGCATATAAGGCGCGGTGAATGTCAGATTGCGCAGGGTGGGCGTTTTAAAGCGCGGCCCGGCTACTGCGCTAAGATTTGCGACAAATGGATAACAGCGCACATTGAGTTTTTCGTCGGAGAAATTTTCGCCTTTGTGACAGCCGGCACATTTAAATTTTTCAAAAAATAAATCCTTGCCGCGGATCGCATTCGTGGGCAGCGCCGCGAGATCGCCTTTTATAAACCGGTCATAGGGCGCGGCCGGCGCGCGTAAAGTTTTTTCGTAGGCCACCAGCGCGGCCACGATATTTTCAGCATTGGGTTTTTCGCCGAATACCTGGTTAAATTCAGCTATCGATTTGGCATCGGCGCTTAGTCTTTTGACCGCGCCTTCGATATCGTTGCCCATTTCGTTGACGTTAGATAGCACCGCCAGCGCTTGAGCTTCCAGAGAGGCCGCGCGCATATCCCAGAACTGAGAATGGGTGCCCGCGCGGTTGAGCAGCGTCGGCACATTGCGGTCACCGGATCTATGGAAGGCGCCGATAGCCAACTTCTTGCCGTTGGTAAAGGCCTTTTCCGGCTTATGACAAGTCGCGCACGAGACCGAATGATCGGCGGACAAACGGCGGTCAAAAAAAAGCTTTTTACCCAGTTCCGCCCGCGTTAATCCCGCGGCCATCAGCGGGGAAAAGTAAATCCACAATAGGAGTATGAATTGGACTCTCATTTTTGGTTCATGTATCGTGCCCTATGCTTCGATTTTTGCCTATGGGTTTTTTGCTAATTTCCGCTTGGGGAGAGGGCCTGCCGCTCACCGGGTGGGAAATAAATAAGAAGTGGAATATGCATGAAGTCGCGGAAGCGCCGCGCGTGGCCTCCGTCACCGGATTTCAGGCCACTTACGCCAATGATCAATTTGAAGTGGCGCTCAAGGGCACGGTGTTGCCCGATTCCGCCACGGCTAAACAGAAAGCCTCTATTGAGCTGACCAACATTCAGAATTTGTACAAGCCGCACAGCAATCCCTACGTCGGGCAGGTGTCGGATTTAATTCAGTGCGCGCCCGATCTTGTGCCTAAGACATCCTTCATTCAGCCCGCGATTTTGGCCGGCGTTAAAACGACTTTGCTGGTGGGCGGTGCCACCGGGCGCAAAATGTTCGGCGCCTGCGCGCGCGACCAGATCGCCTACTGGGGCGGCTACTTCCAGTTTTTTTCTGAGCCGCAGAAAATGGCCGTGGAAGTGCGGATTTTTCACAAGAAGAACACGCTGAATTTGCAACAGGCGCGGGGGAAAATAAAAACCTTAAGTGAGCAGCTATTCACCAAAGCCGGTGGGGTCCCGTGAAGCGGGGCAGAGAAAAGTGTGTGGCCGCGGCCTTGGTGTTGATCACGCTTGGCTGTTTATTGTATGCCGGAAAAATCACCCTCGGCCTTTCCCAAGCGGCGGCGGGCGGTCCCATCCGGCCCAATGTGTTTGTGATCAGTGTTTGTTCTTTGAGAAAAGACTTGTTGTCCACCTATGGTCATAAGGGCGGCTCGGTGATGCCGGCGCTGGAACAGTTTTTCGGGCAGAGCTCGGTGCTTTATGAGCGGGCCTTTAACGGCGTCCCATGGATTTCCATAATTTCGTTTATCGAGCCTTATTTTCCGCTGCTGACCGCTCAGGGTTATCTCGCGGCTTCCCCTTACTGGGAATATGCGTACACGCGCATTCCGTTGCAACGGACTTTGCAAACGGCCCGGCCGGAAGCCAGCGAATTGAATGATTCCGAGTTTGAAAAGGACTACAAATCTTACGCCGAGGACGTGAAGCAGCAGATTCTTCTGCCGCGCTCGGCGCCGTTCGCTCTGGTCGTGCATATTAAATATTTGCACTATCCGTTAATCGATCAATTCAATTCCGACAGCGAATGGGACCATTTTCTGAGTCAGAGTGAAAGAGACCAGATCGCGGAATATTCCAAACATCCGGAAAAATATTTCTCTAAACTGCCGATGATGTTGATGCTCACCGGTGATCCTAAATATGCCCTGGCTCATCCGGAAATTCAGCGGACCGTGAAAAAGCGGGACGCGGCGACCCTGCGCAGTTTGAGCGGCTTGGTGAGCAACGAACGGTATTTGCAAGAGTGGAAAGCCAGCCCCGGATACGCCGGCGACTTGGAAATTGTGAAGAAGGCCTACGCGGGCAACGCCCGTTACCTGGATCAGAAGCTGCTCGAGCCGATGTTTAACTTGTATGGCAACGACGAATTGAAGCGCAACACCGTGGTGGTGTTCGCGGGCGACCACGGCGAAATGCATATGGAGCGCGATCAACTCACGCACGCCACGTCAGGTTATGATGAAGCCGTGGAAATTCCGGCGGCAGTCAAGTTTCCCAGTGATTGGCCCAGCGGGATTCGCGTCAAAGGGCAAACGCCTATTCACCGGATCGCCGATCTGACCGAAGGGGTGCTCGCGGGAAGTGTCCATCGCGAAAATTTAGCCGAAAAAATTCAGTCGCTCACCGATGATGTGATTATACTGCGCGACTGCCGAAACACGGTTCGCGGTCTTCGTTTTAAAAACAAATACAAATATCTAGTCGACACCGCTTCTGGTGAACGCCAGCTGTTTGATCTTGAGCAAGATCCGGATGAGCTGGTGAATGTGGCTTTATCGCGCTCGGAAACAGCCGATGAAATGGAAGCGCTCTATTGGACCCATTTACCCCAATTCAATTGGATTCCGCCCTATCGCTGCCTGCCTTGGTAAAATAAATCCGGGATCCTGGATACGGAAAACGGTATTCGGGCGGTTCGGTAGTCGGAATACAGAGCGGATGCTCGTGTACAGAGCGGGATAGCACCGCAATCAGTGGCAAGTCGCCGTTACTGAAGGTCAGCGCCCGCCGCGCCACAAGATATAGCCGATCCAATTCTGAACGAGTCGGCACCTGTGCGCGATTATAATCAAAAAATCGAGGCTCTTAATCACAGCTAATAAGGAGTCAATCACCTTAAGTAAGGCCCCTTCATATTCAATTTGCAACGCTCTTAAAAATCACTGCCAAATCAAGTTGACGGCCTGAGTTTTCGTGATAAATTCCCCACATGAAAAAGACCGCAACGCAGTTGTCGTTTGAAAAAGTGAATGGTTGGGGTGGAAAAAGGCGGGG
>JANMVK010000419.1:0-3933 GCA_031392725.1 Pseudobdellovibrionaceae bacterium | reverse complement strand
GGTGAATTGTTGCGCGTCACTTATCCCTTCGCCTTAGCGCCCTTGATCAGCCTTTACGCGCGCGGAAAAATCGACCGATCGTGGTGGCTGCAGTTGATCGGCGTGATGCTGCCGCTGGTGATGGTTTACGCGCAACCCGACTTCGGCAGTTTCGTGATTATTCTCGGGCTCGCGGCTTGTTTATTTTTAGCCTTCGGTTTGCGTTGGCGGTTTATTTTGGCGGGCGCGGTGGTTGCCATTCCCATGCTGGCCTACATGGTGGCGTCTTCTCCCTACCGGCGCCTGCGCATCGAGGCTTATCTGAATCCGTGGTCGGATCCTTCGGAAAAAGGCTTTCAAGTGATTCAGAGCATGCTGAGTTTTTATTCGGGGGGAATCACCGGCGTCGGTCTCGGCCAAGGCCAGGGGAAATTGTTTTTCCTGCCCGAAGCGCACACCGATTTTACTTTAGCCGTTTTGGGTGAGGAAATGGGCTTTGTCGGATTTTTTATTCTGCTGATGGTCTATGGATTTTTGGTGTTCCGTGGCTTTCAAATCTCGTTGCATTTAAAACGCCACCGCGAGCGCGCCCTGGCGCTGTCGTTCTCACTCCTACTGGTGTTCGCCGTGTTTATTAACGTCGGCGTGGCGTTGGGGCTATTGCCGACCAAAGGCTTAACTTTGCCGCTGCTCAGTTACGGCGGGAGTTCACTGGTGGCCACGGGTTTGATGCTCGGCTGGCTGCTCAATTTGGAACGGACCGCGGCCACGCCCTTATCCTTCCGCGAAAAAGAGATTGATTGATGCGTGGTGAAAAAGTTCTTATCGCGGCGGGCGGCACGGGCGGGCATATTTATCCGGCGCTCGCCATTGCCGATGCATTCAAGGCTCTGAAGCCCGGTTTGGTTGTCGAATTTGTCGGCACCAAAGATGGTTTAGAAAATAAACTGGTGCCGCCTCAGGGTTATAAGGTTCATCACTTGCCCATCGGCCGGTTGAATTCCAATGTCCCTATCACCGAGCGGCTGTTCACGCTGCTGCGTTTGCCATTTGCTTTTATAAAAAGTGTTGGCCTTTTAAGAAAAACCAACCCGTCCTTCGTGCTCGGAGTGGGCGGCCATGCTTCAGGTCCAATGCTGTTGATGGCGGCTTTGTTCGGCTACCGCACGGCGATCTGGGAGCCCAATGCCATGCCGGGGATGGCCAACCGTTGGCTCGCGCGCTTTGTCGATGAGTGTTGGGTGGTGTTTGACGACGCCAAATCTTTTTTGAACAACCGCAATTCGCATTCCGCCGGAATGCCGGTGCGTAAGGAAATTGAATCGCCGCCCCAGCCGAGCGTCGCGAAAGGCCCACGCTTTAGAATTTTGGTGTTCGGCGGCAGTCAGGGCGCGCGCGGTCTCAATACCGCGGTGGTGGAAATGTTAAAACCCGCGGGGGTGTGGCTTGAGACCGTGCAGCTCGTGCATCAGACGGGGCCCGCCGATTTTGAGCGAGTGAAAGGTCTTTACGGCGAGCAATTGGGTTCTTTGCCGGTGGAGGTAAAAGAATACATCAACGATATGGGCCAGCAGTACGCCAACGCCGATTTGGTCATTTGCCGCTCGGGAACGGGGACCTTGTCGGAACTCGCCGCCATCGGCAAGCCGGCCATTTTAATTCCCTTTCCCTTTGCCTCTGACGATCATCAACGGAAGAATGCCGAGAGTCTGGTGAAAAAGGGCGCGGCCGTGATGATTCTCCACAAGGATTTAACTGCCGCAAAATTGCGCAACACCATCGACGAGCTGCGCGCCAACCCGGACCGCCTTAAGACCATGGGCAACCGGCTGCGCGAGTTTCACCAGCCGGGCGCGGCCCAGAATTTGGTGAAGGAGTTTTTGGAAAGGATGAGAGACCATGCGCCTGGCTAAAGCCAAAGTTCATTTTATCGGCATCGGCGGCATCGGCATGTGCGGCTTGGCCGAGTTGCTACACAATCTGGGCGCGCAAGTGACGGGGAGTGATGCGAATGAGAATGCGCAGACTATCCGTTTAAAGTCTTTAGGCATTGGAATTTTCAGCGGCCATGCCACCGAAAACATAAAAGATTGCGACGTGGTGGTGTTTTCGAGTGCGGTGAAGGACACCAATGTCGAATACCAAGCCGCGAAGCGCGCGAAAATCCCCTTGATCCGCCGCGCGGAAGCGCTGGCGCAAATTATGAATTTAAAACGAGGAATCGCGGTAGCGGGAACTCACGGAAAAACCACGACTACTAGCCTGGCCTCCTCAATTTTTCTAGCCGCAAAAATGGATCCCACAATTATCGTCGGCGGCCGCTTAGATATTATTAAATCCACAGCGCAACTAGGCCAAGGCGAGTGGCTAATCGCCGAAGCCGACGAGAGCGACGGAAGTTTCACGCACCTAAGCCCAGAAGTGGTGATCATCACCAACATCGACAACGATCATCTCGACCATTACAAAACTTTTGAAAATCTGCAGGCGGCCTTCCTGGATTTTGCTTCGAGAATTCCATTCTACGGAACTGCAATAATCTGCGGCGATGATAAAATCCTAAAAAATCTTTTCTCCACTTTCGGCAAACGTTGGATTTCCTACGGCACAGATTCAAGCAATGACTACGTTCTGGAAAGAAAAGAAAATTACTGGACAGTAACCCACGAAGGCTCGCCGCTAGGCGAGCTAAGACCGGCCATGCCAGGTCTACACAATGCTTTAAATTCCTTGGCAGCCTGCCTAGCTGCAATGCAGGCAGGAATCCCATTCGCGACCTGCACAGAAGCCATCACCAATTTCCAAGGCGTAGACCGAAGGTTCCAACACAAAGCCACAATCCGAGGCATAGACTTTTACGACGACTACGGCCATCACCCCACCGAAATCCGAGCAGTCCTAAACGGAGTAAAAGAAAAATACCCGCAGCGCCGCTTGGTGACAGTCTTCCAGCCCCACAGATTCTCAAGAACCCAAATCTGTTGGAACGATTTCCTAACCTGCTTCCAAAACACCGACACCTTATTCATCCTCGATATCTACCCGGCAGGCGAAGCCGCTATCAAAGGCATAACCAGCGAAGCGCTGGTCGAACAAATGGACCATCCCGATTGCCGCCTGCTCGCGCGCGCGGAGGATCCCACGCTGAACGCGGTCAAAGCGGAACTCAAAAGCGGCGACATTCTGCTCACGCTGGGCGCGGGCGATATTTCCAAGCTGGGCGAGCAGTTCACCGAGAAATTTGGAAAGGGATAAAGCTGTGGAGATCCGGGAGAACGTGCCACTTAAAGATTTTGCCTGGTGGAAAATCGGCGGTCCCGCGGATTTTTTTTGCTCGCCTAAAACCGTGGAGCAAGTGCGCGAATCGGTCGAGTTCGCCAGCGCCAAGGGATTAAAAATCACCATTCTCGGCGGCGGCACCAATGTTTTAATCAGTGATCAGGGCATCGAAGGCCTGGTGATCTGCATGCGCCAGTTGAATGGCACCACCATTGATGAAGCCGGCGGCTTTGTGCGCATCGACGCGCTGGCGGGTACGCCCAAATCCGAACTGGTCAAAATTTTCCTTAAACGCAAGCTGGCACCGGCATTGTTCTTGTGCGGATTGCCCGGTGATGTGGGCGGCGGCGTGGTGATGAACGCGGGTGTCGCGGAAATGATAGAGCCCCGCGAATTTGTTGAGATCACCGAGTGGGTCGAATATCTGGATTTAAAAACCTGCAAAATCAAACGGGCCACACGTGCAGAACTGAAATGGACGTACCGTCATTCCTCAGGCTGGGAGCCGGGAATTATCGTGCGCGCCGGGCTGATTTGGCCGCTCTCACCCGATGCTGAAATTCCGCGCAAGGTGACCGACTCCACCAAAGTCCGCCGTAGCAAACAACCGCTCGAACTGCCCAGTTGCGGCAGCACTTTTAAAAATCCGGAGGGTGGCAAGGCCGGCGCGCTGAT
>JANMVK010000317.1:0-4228 GCA_031392725.1 Pseudobdellovibrionaceae bacterium | reverse complement strand
TTAAATTGGAACCACTAATGGCTGTGAATCATTCCAACCTCGAATACATCGAAAGTCTGTATCAGACTTATTTGCAAAACCCGGAGGGGGTTGAGCCGCAGTGGCGCTTGTTTTTTCAAGGCGTGGAATTCGCGCAAAACTTGCCGGCCACCGGCGCCAGCGCCTTTCCTGAAAAGGAACTCGCGGCTTACAATTTGATTGAACACTACCGGAATTATGGGCATCTCAAAGCCGATTTGGATCCGCTGAAGATGCTCGCCCCCGAGCCGGAATCGTTCGAACTCAGCCGCTTTAAACTGACCAATGCCGACCTGGACCAAACCTTCGCAGTGAGTGAATTGCTCGGGCTGGGCAAAGTCACCCTTAGAGAGGTGATTCAGTATTTGGAGCGAGCCTACTGCGGAACTTTGACCGCGCAGCTGGCCGAGTGCCGCGAGGAAGTGCGCGATTGGTTCCGCAAGGAATTGGAAACCGTGCCGTTTGTGCTGTCTCCTGAGGAAAAACGCGAAATCTTCAGGCAGCTGGCGCGCACCGAGTCTTTGGAAAAATTTATTCATGCCCGTTATGTAGGCACTAAACGCTTTTCCATCGAAGGCGGCGACGCCGTGATCCCGATGCTCGAGCGCTGTGTGGCCAAGGGCACGCAGTTGAAAGTTGAGGAGATTGTGATCGGCATGGCCCACCGCGGGCGCATCAATGTGCTGGCCAATTTTATGGACAAGGCCGTGGAAGTTATTTTTTCTGAATTTGACGGCACCGCCTTTGAACAATTCGATTACGACGGCGATGTGAAATACCACTTAGGTTATTCCACCGACAAACAAACGCCGCACGGCCCGTGTCATGTGTCGCTGGCGTTTAACCCTTCGCACTTGGAAGTGGTCGATCCCGTGGTGGTCGGCATGGCCCGCGCCCGGCAGCGCCGCCGTTTGGACACCAAGGAACGCAAAAAAGTTGCGCCGATACTGCTTCATGGCGATGCGGCGTTCGCCGGCCAGGGCGTGGTTGCGGAAACTTTGCAGATGTCGCGCCTCCCCGGCTACACCGTGGGCGGCACCATGCATGTGATTATTAATAATCAAGTGGGCTTCACCACCGACCCCAAAGACGCGCGCAGCGTGCGCTACTCTTCAGATGTGGCGAAGGCCATTAAAGCTCCCGTTTTGCTGGTGAATGGCGATGACGCCGAAGCCTGTGTGCGCGCCATGGATATGAGCGTGCGCTTCCGCCACGAGTTCGGCGAAGATGTGGTGATTGATTTGTATTGCTACCGCCGGTTCGGCCATAACGAAGCCGACGAACCGGCCTTCACCCAGCCGCAGATGTACGACGTTATCAAAACTCACCCGACTCCAATGCATATCTATTTGCAAAAGCTAGTCGGTGAAGGACTGATCACGGCTGAGGAGGGCGAGGCTTTTTATAAAGAAAAGATCGACAACCTTCAGCGTTTGCTCGAGCACACCCGCAAAAACCGCCCGGTGATTAAACCCAATGCTTTTGGTGGACCCTGGCAAGGCTTGCGCCGCGGGCGCATTGAGGATTTTGACCGCTCCGTTGAAACTAAATCGAGCAAAACGGTTTTGCAAAAAGTAGCGAAGGTTCTCACCGAAGAGCCCGCCGATTTTAATCTGCATCCAAAATTGGCAAAGCTGATCCAGGCGCGCAAACAAATGTCGGAGTCCGGCCATTTGGATTGGGCCATGGGGGAACTTCTCGCCTATGGAAGTCTGTGCGTGGAAGGCACCCCGGTGCGCTTGAGCGGGCAAGATTGCAAGCGCGGCACGTTCACCCACCGCCAAGCCGTGTACTTCGACACTAAAACCGGCGCTGAGTACTGCCCGCTGTCGTCGTTGAATCCCGACAAAGGGGAATTTGTAATTTACAATTCCTTACTGTCGGAAATGGCCGTGGTGGGCTTTGAGTACGGCAACTCGTGCAGCGATCCCACTTATCTCACATTGTGGGAAGCGCAGTTTGGCGACTTCGCCAACGGCGCGCAAATTGTAATCGATCAATTTTTAAGCGCCGGCGAGGAAAAATGGATGCGCGGCTCCGGACTGACGCTGCTGTTGCCTCATGGATATGAAGGCCAGGGGCCCGAACATTCCAACGCGCGCCCGGAACGGTTTTTACAACTTTGCGCGCAAGCCAATATGCAAGTGTGCTCGCTGACCACGCCGGCCAATTTGTTTCATGTGCTCCGCCGCCAGGTGAAACGCGATTTTAGAAAACCGCTGGTGATCATGTCGCCCAAGTCTCTGCTCCGCCACCCGAAGGTGATCTCCAGCTGGAATGAATTCACTGATGGCGTGTTTCAGGAATGCATGCCCGATCCTAAAACCGATTTGAAAATTGCCGAGACTTTGGTTTTATGCAGCGGCAAAATTTATTACGATCTCGATGAGGCCCGCGACACGAAATATAAAGAGTCCGGCAACACCACGATCGTTCGAATGGAGCAGCTCTATCCATTCCCGCGCGTGCAGCTCACGCCGTTTATCAGCGGCATGCCGAAGTTGCAGCGGATCATCTGGTGCCAGGAAGAACCGAAAAACATGGGCGCTTGGTCCCATCTCGCACCGAAGCTGAATGATTTATTAAATGAGCTGGGTAAGAAAAAATTAAGCGTTGAATATATCGGCCGCACCGAGCGCGCCAGCCCCGCGGTCGGGTCGCCTTACTTGCATCAAAAAGAGCAAGCGGCCATTGTCGACGCGGTCTTTAAGAAATAGACGAGAAATAAAGAGGTGGTCAGTGAAAATACCAATTAAAGTGCCCGCGGTTGGAGAGTCCATCACCGAAGGCACCATTGCCAGCTGGTCTAAAAAAAGCGGCGACTTTGTAAAGCGCGATGAAGTGATTATGGTTTTGGAAACCGATAAAGCCAGCGTCGATGTGGTGGCGGAAGCCGACGGCGTCCTCACCATTAAGAGTAAGGCCGGCGACGTGGTGAAGATCGGCGCGGTTATTGGGGAGATTGATAGTGATGGAAAATCCGCGTCCGCTCCTGCGGGCGCGACCACGTCTCCAACTCCCGCTAACGGCAATGGTTCGAGCAAACCGGCGGCTGCGGGAAATGCGCCGCCAAGTGCAAAGCCATCAGCGCCCCCTGCCGCTAGCGCATCCGGATTCAAGACTGAAACTATGAGTCCGTCGGTTCGCCGTGTGGTGAGCGAAAATCAGTTAAACCCTGAAAATGTTCAAGGCACTGGCAAGGGTGGCCGTTTAACTAAGGCCGATGTTGTGGCCGCCGGTGGAGCCGGCGGCGCATTGGTCGCCCCTAAGGGCAGCGTCACTCCGATGAGTTTGTTGAAGAAAACCGAAAATAAATTTCAATTGGGTGAAGAGATTGTACGCGAGCCTATGTCTACCATTCGTAAACGCATCGCCGAACGTTTGGTGATGGCGCAGAGTACTGCCGCCATTCTCACGACCTTTAACGAAATTGATATGTCCAACTGCATGGCGCTTCGGAAGAAATACAAAGAGCCGTTTGAGAAAAAATATGGAATAGGGCTAGGCTTTATGGGATTTTTCGTCAAAGCCGTGATCGATGGCTTAAAAGCTTTCCCACGCGTTAATGCCTTTATCGAAGGCAACGACGTGGTCTATCACAATTACTACAATGTGGGTGTCGCGGTCGGCACCGAAAAAGGATTGATGGTCCCGGTGTTGAAACACGCCGAACATCTTTCGCTGGCGGAAGTGGAATTGACCATTAAAGCCTACGCTCAAAAGGCTCGAGAAGGAAAAATCTCGGTGGATGACTTGAGCGGCGGCACTTTCACCATCAGCAATGGCGGCGTCTACGGCTCCCTGATGTCCACCCCGATCCTAAATCCCCCGCAGAGCGGAATTTTAGGCATGCACAAAATTGAAGAGCGCCCCATCGCCGTCAATGGCGAAGTGGTGATCCGGCCGATGATGTACGTGGCTCTAAGTTACGATCACCGCATTGTTGACGGCGGTGAGAGCGTCAGCTTCTTAGTTCGCGTAAAAGAGTGCATTGAAGATCCCTCACGCCTACTGTTGGAAATCTAATGGCGGATATTTTTGATCTCGTGGTGATTGGCAGCGGTCCCGGTGGTTATGTCGGCGCGATTCGCGCGGCCCAGCTGGGATTAAAAACGGCCGTGGTGGAAAAAGACTCCACCTTTGGCGGCACTTGTTTGAATGTGGGCTGCATCCCCAGCAAAGCGCTGCTGGATTCGTCGGAAAATTTCTC
>JANMVK010000246.1:0-5776 GCA_031392725.1 Pseudobdellovibrionaceae bacterium | reverse complement strand
AAGGTCTGTGCCCTGACGTGGAACGGAAGCTGGAAGAAACAAACGAGCTGTGGCACTGAAATGTTGGAGGAGCGATGGCTGGCGCTTGGCTCGTTGCAAGCAGATCAGGGGATCAACAGCACCACCTGGCAGTGAGACTTCAAGTTGGCATGCATGCGCATGCCTTGAAAATTCGCCGCTATCGCGGCTTTCAGAGTACAACTTGCATAGCAGACCGATGCCCGCTTCCGCTCGTTTATCGCCGAAGAATTGAAATGCTCTGTGAAAGATGTGCAAGCGTTTGTGCTCGGCGGTCATGGCGACACCATGGTGCCGATGCCGCGCCATTGTTCGGTCGGCGGAGTGCCGCTGTTGGAAATTTTGCCTAAAGAAAGAGTCGATGCTCTAGTGAAACGCACCCGCGAAGGCGGCGCTGAGATCGTCGGTCTGCTGAAAACCGGATCGGCTTACTACGCTCCTTCGGCTTCCGCCGTGCAAATGGCTGAGAGCATTTTGCGCGATCAAGGCCGCATTCTCCCCTGCGCCGCTTTTTTGCAGGGCGAGTACGGCATAAAAAATCTTTTTGTCGGCGTGGTTTGTAAGCTCGGCGGCAAAGGACTTGAAAAAGTTTATGAGATTAAATTGAATGACGAAGAACGTGCGGGCTTAAATAACTCCGTTAAAGCCGTGCAAGAGCTGGTCGACGCTCTCGGGAAATTGAATTTATGAACATACATGAGTATCAGGCCAAGGAAGTTCTGAAACGTTACGGATTGCCGTTATTAAAGGGCCAAATCGCCAACAATCCCGAGGAAGCGGCTAAGGCCGCTCAAGCGATTGGTGGCAATATTTGGGTGGTGAAAGCACAAATTCACGCTGGTGGCCGTGGCAAAGGCGGCGGCATTAAAGTGGCGAAGTCTTTGGATGAAGTGCGCACGCTCACGCAGAAAATGATTGGTATGAACCTCGTAACTCCGCAGACCGGCGCTGAGGGTAAAACTGTGCGCAAGGTTTATATCGAGCAGGGTTGTGACATTAAGAAGGAATATTACGTCGCCATTCTCGTCGATCGCCATTACGGCCGCGTGATGATGATGGGCAGTGCTGAAGGCGGGATGGATATCGAAGAAGTTGCGCACAAAACGCCTGAGAAAATTCACCGGGTGGTGATTGATCCCGCGGTCGGCATGCAGCCGTTTCAGGCGCGCCAGATGGCTTTCTCCCTTGGTTTTAAAGGTGAAGTCGTCGGCAAAGCGGTTAAGGCGCTGCTTGGTTTGTACAAAGTATTTAAAGAAACGGATTGTTCCATGGCCGAAATCAATCCGCTGGTGGAAACCGGCGACGGTCAGGTGATTCCGCTCGATTGTAAATTGAATTTTGATACAAACGCTTTATTCCGCCATAAAGATATCGTCGAGTACCGCGATATCGGCGAGGAAGATCCGGCGGAAGTCGAAGCCAGCAAGCATGATCTCGCTTTTATCAAACTTGATGGCAACATCGGCTGTTTGGTCAATGGCGCGGGTCTCGCCATGGCCACCATGGATATTATTAAAATTCATGGCGGGGAGCCGGCCAACTTTCTCGATGTGGGCGGCGGCGCCAATAAAGAAAAAGTCACGGAAGCGTTCAAGCTGATTTTGCGCGACCCCAATGTAAAAGGCATTTTAGTGAACATCTTCGGTGGCATTATGAAATGCGATATTATCGCCAACGGTGTGATCGCGGCCTCTAAAGAATTGGGTTTAAAAGTTCCTCTGGTCGTGCGCCTGCAAGGCACCAACGTGGAACTCGGCAAAAAGATTTTAAAAGAGAGCGGATTGAATATCACTCCCGCCGACGACCTCGGGACGGCGGCCAAAGCCATTGTCAGCGCTGTTAAAGGAGCTAAGTAATGGCCATCATGATTGATAGAAACACCAAAGTGATTTGCCAGGGCTTCACCGGCGAACAAGGCACGTTTCATTCCGAACAAGCCATCGCTTACGGCACTAAAATGGTGGGCGGAGTGACTCCCGGCAAGGGCGGCACCACGCACCTGAATTTGCCTGTGTATAACACTGTGGAAGAAGCGGTTAAGAAAACCGGCGCCAATGCTTCAGTGATTTACGTTCCGCCTCCGTTTGCGGCCGATGCGATTATGGAGGCGGTCGACGCTGAAATTCCTCTTA
Organism: Pseudobdellovibrionaceae bacterium; assembly: GCA_031392725.1. GTDB lineage: Bacteria > Bdellovibrionota > Bdellovibrionia > Bdellovibrionales > UBA1609 > JALHOQ01. The sequence continues at coordinate 3,626 of JANMVK010000246.1, read as the reverse complement.
TTGTGTGCATCACCGAGGGAATTCCGGTGTTGGATATGGTGGCGGTGAAACGATATATGCAAGGCACGAAATCCCGCTTAGTTGGGCCCAACTGTCCCGGCGTAATCACGCCCGGTGCATGCAAAATTGGAATTATGCCCGGTCATATTCATAAAGAAGGCCGCATCGGCGTGCTTTCGCGCTCAGGCACTCTCACTTACGAAGCGGTTTACCAGCTGACCATGGTTGGCTTAGGCCAGAGCACGTGTGTGGGAATCGGCGGCGATCCGGTTAATGGCACTAACTTTATCGATGTGCTTGAACTGTTTAACAAAGATGCGGGCACCGACGCGGTGATTATGATCGGCGAAATTGGCGGAACCGCTGAGGAAGAAGCAGCTGAGTATATCAAGCGCGAATTTAAAAAACCGGTGACTTGTTTTATCGCGGGATCCACCGCGCCCAAAGGTAAACGCATGGGTCATGCCGGCGCGATTATTAGTGGCGGCAAGGGGACTGCGGAAGCTAAGTTTGAGGCTTTGCAATCGGCTGGCTGCAAGATTGCGCGGAGTCCGGCTGATTTGGGAACTACGCTGAAAAGTTCTTTGTAGTCTAATCGAAACTCTGCCCGGACAGAGTTGGTTTAAGATCTTACACGAACTCTGTTTATACAGAGTTCTCTCTGAAATCTTGATTTGGCGATGATTTTGCGGACAGTGCCTTGATGACCATGGCTCAAGTTAAAAACATTTGATTTTGGCCCTCAAAGGGATTTGATCATCACATATTGCGGGCCCGCTGAACCACCTAGATACAAAGCCGTGAGTTTTTTGAATCCTGCTTTGTCGTATGACTTGATGGCAATTTTGTTTTTGCAATTCACAGTTAGGACAATTTTGCGAAGATCTCGATACTGCTCTGCTAATAGGTCGCCAAGTTTGGATAAAGCTACCGCCGCATAACCTTGACCTTGAAAACGTTCATCAATAAAAAAACATCTGAACACACAAAAGTGATCGATTTCGGTGGTGTAGGACCTGTGCCGTTCATGCGAGAAATCTACAGCAAAGAATCCAACTATATCGTTGGCCACGCCCACAAGGTAACAATCAATGTGATCGTCGCCTTGCCAACTTCGAACAAATTCTTCAACGTTGTCGCAAACATAAGAAATCTGATCAGGCCGAACCCGAAGTTTTGACTCATTTGAAAAATGATTTTTATCTATTTTTCTGAAAACCAACTCTTGACTCATTGGTACTGTGGTACCATAGTACCACATATGAAACAAGGCTTAAACATCAAGAGGGTTCAAACTGGCGTACGGCTTGAGAGTAAACTTCTAAAAGTTCTAAAAGGTACGGCAGAACATCAAGATCGAACTCTCGGTGGTCTCATCGAGCTTATTGTTCTACACGCGTTCGAAAACAAAAATGCCTTTTCAAAGGAGGGCATAGAAGCGATCAAGGCTTTGAAGAAGGTCTATGCCATGGACTACGATGTGCACGACTACGAAAAGTTTGAAGAAGGCGAACAATAACACTTATTTTGTGACTACAAGAAGGACCACAACCCACAGATAAACTGACCCTGTCGCGCATTTCCCGGTACGCCCGCTTCGACTACAAGGCCCGAGACTTGTATCGGGTCCAATCCTCTGGAGGCGAAGTAATGGCCAAGAACGCTAAGTTCTGTTAGTAAGTACTAATGGCCTTAACTCATTTGCATTTAAAAGTCGCAGACGTGCAAAAAACCATTTCCTTCTACAAAGAGCTCTTTGGTTTTAAAGAAAAAGTGAAGTTTTCCGACGATTTTTACTTTCTTCAGGATGAGTCAGGGTTTGATATGGCAATTGCAGGAGCCGACGGAAAAGTTCCACTGTTGCCAAAGGGTGTGCATTTTGGATTTCGCGTTGAGAGTAAAGCCGAACTCACGCAGGCCTTTGATAAGGCGAAGGCCTCATATCCGAAACTCCTAAAGGAAAATCAAATCAACGATCACGACAAGTGGGCGGATTTTAACTGTGATGACCCTGACGGCTATCCAATCCAGGTATACTGGGATCCGAACTTACAGCTAAAATGAGCTTAAAGACCGAGCTACTGGCTCGCATTCTTAACGACGAAAATATTGAACTTAAGAAATCGCGTTTCTCCAAAGAAGAAGCATTGTTTGTTCGGCACCGCGAGATCGCGCACTTTCACAGCGCTCGTGAGATTGATGTACGCTTGACACGTGCCGAAATCCGGCGAAGGGGAATTGCTAAATCTTCCGATCCCAGAATTATTGTTTCTTTATCTTCGTCCGATTGGGTCGTAGTAAAATTCAACCGCGAAAGTGATTTGGCGTTTGTGCAAGAATTGGTGGAAACGGCGGCGCGAGCTAATGCTAAGGAAATAAAATGAGGCCCATCAATCCGCCAGCTCCGAGCACAAGTCCCGGGACTAGTTAATTTAAGATCTTACGCGAACGTTGTTTACACAGAGTCCCTTAGAGGCTGCGAGAGACCTCGCAGCCCAGCGGATTTAAATATTAATCTTTCTTCTCACCGCTGATGTACTCAGCGACTTTTTTGGAACCATCCTGAAGATGCGCGTCCAAATAACTGCCGGCCGCTTGCAGGCCACCAGTGCCGCCTGAAGTGGCGATCACTTCGAATTTGCTCAGCACTTTTTTAGTCGTGCGGTCTTCCAGTTTAAAATCAGTGAACATGTTGGCCGATCCGGCGCCCATTCCCACCATGATTCGCGCGGCTGCGGAACCGTGCTCCACTTTGGTGACTTTGCCACTCAACACAAGACCTTTAGTCACGGGGCCGTTGGCCACCGATGCGTTGAAGCCTTTGGCTTTAAGAGCATCCACGATGCGCATGTTGTATGCGTTTTCGATGGAGGCTTTTTCCGAAGCGACGCGCGCGGCATCGCCGGATTTATCGCCGGAGAATTTGGCTTCCGTGGTGCTGACTTTTTCCACATAAATAGGCGTTGTTTTGGTTACCGCTCCGGTTTGCAAAGCCTGTTCGACTTTGCCCATTTTTCCGTGGGCACAGGCCGCTAAAAACAGTGTCGCAATAGCAATTTTGGCTAATTTCATAAACCCCTCTTGGTTTTGTTAGACCCAAATCAAACAGCGTCTCCACAGCTCCGTCAATTGCGGCGCAGCGCCCCATCTGTTGAATTTGACTCGGCATGCTGGGAAGGTCCGGTGGATTCCAATCAAGAGTGAAGGAGCAAATTCAATGGCTGTCGAAACCACATTCAGCATTATTAAACCCAATGCCGTAAAGAAAAACGCGATCGGCGCGATCATCACCCTGTTCGAAAAGAACGGACTTCAAGTCGCCGCGATGAAACTGAGTAAAATTGAAAAAGCCCAGTGTGAAGAATTCTACGCTGAACACAAGGCGCGTCCATTCTTTGGTGAACTGGTTACGTTTATGACCTCAGGTCCCGTCGTGTTGCTGGCGCTAAAAGGTGAAAACGCCGTGACCCGCAACCGCGAGATTATGGGCGCGACCGATCCCAAGAAAGCCGCACCCGGAACTCTGCGCGCCTTGTTTGGCGATAACGTCGGCGAAAACGCCGTTCATGGCAGCGATAGCGCGGACAGTGCCGCCCGCGAGCTGAAGATTTTCTTTGAATCCAAAG
>JANMVK010000235.1:0-2675 GCA_031392725.1 Pseudobdellovibrionaceae bacterium | reverse complement strand
GAGCGCCGCCGCGTGGAGATCTCGCGTTCGCTCGCGGGCGATCCTAAATTTTTATTGCTCGATGAGCCTTTCGCCGGAATTGATCCGATCGCCGTGGGCGACATCCAAGAGATCGTGCGAAAATTAAAAGCCAAGGGCATCGGCGTGCTGATCACCGATCACAACGTGCGCGAGACTTTGGGCATTTGCGATCACGCTCATATACTAAAAGACGGACACATTGAAGTGGAAGGCAGTGCTGAAGAAATTGCCGCTTCACCGGTGGCGAGGAAGTTTTACTTGGGCGAGAACTTTAGGCTATGAGGAGATTCAATCATGTCCATGCAGCTTAAAACGAGTCTAAAGCTATCAATGCAGTTGCGCATGACTCCGCAACTGCAACAGGCCATCAAGCTGTTGCAACTTTCGCGCTTGGAACTCGAGGGCGCCATCCGCAAGGAACTGGACGAGAATCCGGTCCTTGAGGAAATGCAGGACATCGCCGAAGAGGACATTCCGACTAAAACTGAAACACAGAATGCTGAAGCCGCGCCCGCCGACACCGCCGAAGCGGCGGCCGCCAATGATCCGCGCCAAGATGAATTCGAATGGGAAAACTACGTCGACACCAACTATAAACCGCCCCAGGGACCCGCCGGCGGCACCGATGAGATCATGAACTATGAGAATCTCATCTCGACGACGACCTCCTTGCATGATCACTTGATGTGGCAATTAGGTCTCGGCGGCTTCAATGACGAAGAACAAACGTTGATGGCGATCCTGATTTCCTATGTGGACGATGACGGTTACATCAAGACGACGATGGAAGAAATCGCCAAGGAAGAAAGCGTCAGCGCTGAAGAATTGACCGAGATGCTGCCCTTTCTTCACGAATTTGATCCGGCCGGAGTCGGCGCGCGCGACCTGAAAGAGTGCCTCCTGATTCAGGCCAAGCACATCGAGGAAGACACCCACGATTTAGTTAAACTGCTCAACGATCATATTAAAGATCTTGAGAAAAAGAACTACGGCGGAATCGCCAAAGCCATGAATCTGCCCATGGAAGACGTGATCGAGATGTGCAAAATCATCTTCTCCATGGATCCCAAGCCGGGCCGCATGTATATGCCCCAGGACACGCAGTTTGTGACTCCCGATGTGTATGTGTACAAAGTCGGCGAAGAGTACATGGTGGCGCTCAATGAAGACGGGCTGCCGCGCCTGCGCATTTCCAATTTGTATAAAAATATTTTAAAGGGCGATCAAGCCTCCGGCCCGCAAAACGCCCACGGTTACATACAGGATAAATTGCGTTCGGCGGTGTGGCTGATTAAGTCCATTCACCAACGGCAGCGCACGATCTACAAAGTGACCGAGAGCATTGTGAAGCATCAGCAGGACTTTTTTGAAAAAGGCCCCGGCTTTATCAAGCCCATGATCTTGCGTGATATCGCCAATGACATCGGTATGCACGAATCGACCGTGTCCCGCGTGACCACCAATAAATACGTGCACACGCCGCGCGGAATCTTTGAGCTGAAATATTTCTTTAACTCCGGCATTTCCAAGACGGACGGGGATTCCCTGGCGTCGGAGTCGGTGAAGCTGAAGATCAAACATCTGGTGAGCGACGAGGACGAAAAAAATCCGTTGTCCGATCAGAAGATCGTCGAGCTGTTGAAGAAAGACGGCATTCAAATCGCCCGGCGCACCGTCGCCAAGTATCGCGATATGCTGAAGATCTTGCCGAGCTCCAAGCGTAAAAAAATGTTCTAAAGGTTCAAAAAAACCCCAACGGCGCGCGCCGAGCCCAACCAAATGTCTCGGAGCCTTTTCTGCAGCACTCCGCAGCAAGTTATTGAAATTAGGTGTTTCGCCGCTGCGTACTGCAGAAAAGGCTCCGAGACATTTTATGGTGAGTACAACCTGGCTCAGGGTTATGGATGGCGGCACATTTGCAGTCTGAATAGCACAGAGGGGTCACCTGAATGTCCACGATTGCAAAAGCCACGACGTTAAATCACGATAAGCGGGCTGAATTATGCCTGTCGCTGTCGCTCACCGCGCTGATCCTAAGTGTTCCCGCCAATCTGTTTCCATTTATGCGGCTCGAGTTTTACGGCCAAGGAAATGACTCCACCATCTGGGGCGGCGTGCAGGCGCTCTATCAATCGGGGGAATTGTTTGTGGCCCTGGTGATTTTTGTCGCGAGCCTGGTGATTCCCAATTTAAAAATTTTCGCGCTGATTTATCTATCCAGCCGCTTTATGCAACCCCACACTGTCACCAAGCGGGATCTTTACCTGCACCGCGCCGTGGAAGTGCTGGGCCGCTGGTCCATGCTCGATATTTTTCTCGTCGCCATTTTGGTGGCCATGATGAAATTCGGCCACTTTGGCCAAGTGTCGATCAAATCCGGCGCGATCTATTTTTTACTTGTCGTAATCACCACCATGACCGTCTCAGAAATTCTGGCGCGAATCCCAAACAAGGAAATTACATGAAACACATTAAAGAAGCCATTATCCGCAATCTCAGCCGCAGCTGGTATATTTGGATGTTTCCCATTTTAGCGCTCGGGCTGTGCGGAATTCTGCTTGCTCGCGCCATGGATCACGGGCCGCGGGTCGCCATCGCCTTTGCCGATGCGGAGGGCATCACGCCCGGCCGCACGCCGGTAAAATTTCGCGGCG
>JANMVK010000215.1:0-4663 GCA_031392725.1 Pseudobdellovibrionaceae bacterium | reverse complement strand
GGGTGGGAATAACCAAAGCCATGCGATTGACGATAAACACTTCTGCGACCGGATTCATGTAAAAATAAAAAACCACAGCGGAGGCGAAGGCGAGTATCCGGGCGTGAAATCCAAAGGCCACCAACACCATAAATACCGTAAACAAAATTCGTAAAATAAAATAAAATGGCACCTCCAAAGCCGCCGGCGCTAGGAAGCGCGACCCGATATTGACGCCATAGTCATCGACTTGAAACACGGCGTCTGTTTCACAGGCATAGTTGAAATAGCCCACGGTCAATAGGCAATAGAGCGCGCGGAAACAGCGGAAATTAAACGCCGGCATTTCCGGGTCCGTCGAGTACAGCGAGTCAGTGCGTCGCCGTATCCAAGCGAACCACGCTGTTGGCAATGGCAAACTGTCCAGTTTGATCAAATGTCAGTGTCCTCTTTATTAATACAATCTCGTTATTCCCACATTGAGGGGAATCCTTATCCGGGATTTGCTCAAGGTATTTTTGCAGGCGGCTGGCGCGCCCCTTTTTAACCCACTCCCTTAAGACTCCCTGTCTGACCAGCGACGGCTGCGGCAAAAAATGAAAATCTTGATTGTCCACGCAGCCGGGCCGAAAAAACACCGACGCCGCGGCTGGATGAGTGAACATGGTAAAAGTATTGAATGGCCAGTGATGAATACGGAACAACGCGGTTAGTGCGCTGACCGTCAATAGAGTGTTAATGACTAAACGAGCGCTAAAAGGTCTCGTCAAAATTAACGCTGCCGGAAACTCCCACTTGGTAGGCCGCGACCCGGCGCTCGAAGAAATTAGTGAGTTCCTGAGTGTCCTGCAGTTCCATAAAGCCAAAGGGATTTTTCACGCCGAATTGGTGAGGGATACCCAAACGCTCAAGGCGTAAATCGGAAATGTATTCGAGATACGTGCGCATGTCCTTGCCACTTAAGCCGGCCACGCCGTGATCGAGAATGTCTTTAGCAAATAACATTTCGCAATCGATGGCTTCTTTAAACATAGCGATGACCATTTCTTTCATACGGTCATCAAAAATGCCGGGCTCTTCCTCGATGGCGGTCTCGATCACTTTAAAAGCGAAGTCGATATGTCCGCTTTCATCGCGAAAAACCCAGTTGGTGCCGGTGGCGAGGCCATTGAGTAAACCTTTGGAGCGCAAGAAATAAACATAAGCAAAAGCGGCGAAGAAGAACAAACCTTCAACCGTGCCGGCAAAGCAAATCAAGTTCATTAGGAATTTGCGGCGGTCTTCAATGGTTTTCAAAGAATGAAGCTCATTAATGGAATCAATCCACTTAAAGCTATATTCGGCTTTTTTCTTCAAAGACGGAATATTGTGAATAGCCGAGAACGCCTTTTCCCGTTCATTTAGGTCGGGAATATAGGTGTCGAGCAAAGTCAGATAAAACTGCACATGCAGGGCCTCTTCATACAGCTGGCGAGAGAGATAGAGACGCGCTTCCGGTGAATTGATGTGTTTATACAGATTGATCACCAGGTTATTGCCGACGATGGAGTCACCGGTCGCAAAAAACGCCACCAGACGCGAAATCAAAAAACGTTCGGCGGTGGTGAGCTTGCGCTGAAGATCGACGATGTCGCCTTGGAAATCCACTTCTTCCACGGTCCACGTGTTCTTAATGGCGTTCCGATACATGTCGTAGAACACGGGGTACTTCATCGGACGCAAAGTGAGATCAAAGCCGGGTGATAAAATCATGTTGTGCTCCTTCGAAGTTACAGAGGTCCCGTCGACGGGACCTCTGCCATTACTGACAAGCGTCGCAAAGTTCAGGGTTTTCTAACGAACAAGCTATGGCTTCCTCATCAGTAAAGACTTTTTTAGGTTCGTCATTGATTTTGGTTGTCGTGACCTTGGAAATCTTGGTCGCCGGACGTGAACGCATGTAGTAGGTGGTTTTACATCCTAGTTTCCATGCATACATGTACATCGACGACAATTTGCCAATGGTCGGACTCTCAATAAACAAGTTGAGTGATTGCGACTGATCAATGTAAGCCCCGCGGGCCGCGGCCATATCGATCATGCCCTTTTGCGGAATCTCCCACACGGTGCGGAAGGTGGCCTTGATGTCGGCGGGAATATCGTCAATATCCTGAATGGAACCTTCGGCTGACTTAATCCGGTTGCGGACATCGTCATTCCACATATTGCGTTTCTTCAAAGCATCCACTAAATAGCGATTCACCTGAAGAAACTCACCCGACAAAGTCTCGCGTTTAAACAAATTAGAAATTTGCGGCTCAATCGCCTCATAAGCTCCCACGATGGAAGCAATGGTGGCGGTGGGCGCGATGGCGATCATTAAGGAATTGCGCAAGCCAATGGTTTTGATTTTGCGGCGCAGTTTTTCCCAGCGTTCCATATCGTCAGGCACGATGCCCCACAAATCGAACTGCAGAACACCTTGAGCCGCGCGGGTTTCTTTAAACGCCGGGTGTGGCCCCTGTTTTTCAGCTAAAGCGCAGGAAGTCTTAAGCGCGTGATAATAAATCTCTTCCTGAATCTTAGTCGACAGCGCCTGGGCCGCGGCGGAATCAAACGGCAGATTCATTTTAAAGAACACATCCTGAAGACCCATCACACCAAGGCCCACCGGGCGCCAGCGTTGGTTGGAGGTGTCGGCCGTTTCGATCGGATAAAAGTTAATATCGATCACGCGGTCGAGATACTTCAGCGCCACTTCCACCGTGTGCGCCAACTTTTCGAAATCAAATTCGCCGTCCACCACATGGGCGCCCAGATTCACCGAGCCTAAATTGCACACCGCGGTTTCACCGTGCGAGGTGACTTCCAAAATCTCAGTGCACAAGTTTGATAGATGAATCACGTTCTTGGCCAGTCCGGTTTGATTGGACTTTTTATTGCTCGCATCTTTCCAGGTCATCCAGCCGTTGCCGGTTTGGGCCAGAGTTTTCATCATTCGGGAATAGAGGTCGCGGGCTTTAAGCTGGCGCGTGAAGCGTCCGGCTTTTTCCGCGGCCTCATAGGCCTTTTCGAATTCGTCTCCATACATATCGACAAATTCAGGGACCTCGCGCGGATCAAACAACGACCACATGGCGTCTTGTTCAACACGCTTCATAAAAATATCGGGAATCCAGTTGGCCAGGTTTAAATTGTGGGCGCGTTGGCCTTCATCGCCGGTGTTGTCACGCAACTCTAAGAACTCCTCGATATCCGAGTGCCAGCTCTCCAAGTAAATGCAGGCGGCGCCCTTGCGCTTGCCGCCCTGATTGACCGCCGCGACAGAGGAATCCAAAGTTTTTAACCAGGGAACCAAGCCGTTGGAGTGGCCGTTGGTGCCTTTAATTAAAGATCCACGGCTGCGGACGCGCGAAAACGAAACGCCAATGCCGCCGGCAAACTTCGACAATAAAGCGATGTCTTTATATTTGTCATAAATCGCCGACAAATCATCTGCCGGTGAATCCAGCAGATAACACGACGACAACTGCGGGCGCATGGTGGCCGCGTTGAACAGCGTGGGCGAGCTCGGCATATAGTCCAGGCTCGAAATCAGTTCATAAAACTCTTTGGCTTCGCCGAAGGTTTTGGCCAATCCACAAGCCACGCGCAGAAAGAAGTACTGAGGCGATTCCACCACTTGGCGGCTCTCGGGACTCTTCAGCAGATAGCGGTCATATATAGTGCGCAGGCCGAAGTACTCAAAACGGTGAGTGCGCGAATCATCAATAATAATATTCAAAGCTTCTTTATGTTCTTTAACGAACTTATATTTATCCTCGCTCACCAAGCCCTGATTAAAGGCCATGGTGATGGAGTCATAAAAATTGCGGATATTTTGATTGGTGACTTCTTCGCCGATATAGCGCGCGAGCAGGCGCGAAGCCAGGCGCGAGTACTGCGGCTCTTCGCCGATCAATAGCGCCGCGGTTTGGATACACAGCTGATCCAACTCCTTGGTGCTGGCTCCATCATATAGACCGCTGATCACTCTAGCTGCCACGCGCATGGGATCGACTTCTTTTAAGCCGGTCGAGCAGGCCAAAACCACATTCACGATCTTATTCACGTCCACCGGTTGCAGATTGCCGTTGCGCATACGCACGCGCATGACAATTGGACCTTCTCCGGTCGTCTCAGCACTGGCTAAAACGTTCGTGGAAACGTGGGAAGTTTTCACAGGTGAAGTGTCGTCGGTTTCAGTAAGAATATTCATGCTGTTTCGCTCCTGAAGGGTGAATGATCTACCGTCAGGACTGGTTGGTCCTTTAGATAAGCTGCTGAAATCCCCCTCGTAAACCCCAGCACCTTAGTTTTTAATTTTCTTGAAATGTTCGAAGCCAATCGGAGCGTCTTCCTTAAGCTCCTGGAAAATTGATCCGTCACTGGATCGCAAAGCCGCTTCGAACAGATTCTTAACAATTCAAACGCTATCGCTACGTCGTAAAAACTGTCAACGCCGATGCAAGACGGCAGGCAAACTATTTTATTTTTGACGAGAATTCGGGCACTTGAATCGCATTTTTGGAGAGAATCCATTCGGCCTCCAAACGTTTACCAGGCGCGCGCGGTGTTTTTCTTGACTCGATTTCCACCGCGAATTTCCTGCCTAAATTGTACGCAATGATTTAAGAGATCCGCAAGATTTTTATTCTGACTGGTC
>JANMVK010000184.1:0-1124 GCA_031392725.1 Pseudobdellovibrionaceae bacterium | reverse complement strand
TGGAAGCGCTCGCTGGCGGCCTTGTCGGTGGGGTTGAGGTCGGGATGCAGCTCTTTGGCGAGCCGACGGAAGGCACGCCGGATGTCGTCGTCCGAAGCGGCCTTGCTCAGGCCCAAGAAGGTTGCGACTTTCTCGGGAGCTTGTGGAGGAAACAGAGGCGGATGTCCTGAAGGCGTTGCCGGTCCCTTAGTTGGAACCGTGAACGTCGACACCCGCGGCCGTCAAACGCCCTATTCTGAAATTTCAGTTGATATGGAAACGCTGAAAGCCATTCTGCAAGCTAACAGAATGGAAAACGGCAAAGTGGAAATGGAATTCACAACAGCTTCAGACCGCAATCCTGAGAATGGAATGGTTTGGGACCGGAGACAGTTGAGACCGAAGTCGCAGAGCGCCCCCGCTCCCGCTGCAACGGCTCCTCGCGCTCAACGGACCCAAGTTCCACCCGCAGCTCACGATTAGAGAAAAAAGCAACTCGAGTGATGGTGCAAAAGAGCCTCAGTATTTACTGAGGCTTTTTTTTTGGCGTTTAGCGTTTTACTGGTCCTAGCGTTTCACTTTAAATTCCACGCGGCGGTTCATGGCGCGGCCCTGGAAGTTGCCGTTGTCGGCAATGGGTTTGCTCTCGCCGTAGCCGATGGCTTTAACCTTGGCGCCCGTCAGGCCCACTTCAACCAACGCCTTACGCACGGAATCCGCCCGGCGCTGGCTTAAGCTCTCATTGTACGCTGCACTGCCCACGGAATCGGTATGGCCTTCAACCGTAAGCGAGGTGTAGCCCGGCGGACGTTTTAAATATTCCACCAAACGTTTCAAACTTTCCAAAGCTTCGGGTTGCAGCTGATCGGAATTGAACTCAAACAGCACATCACGCGCCATAAATGCTTCGTTGACGTTGGGATTGCCGGCGAAGGGATCGCCCGTATCCAGATCTTCCATATTCTTAAGCGGCTCGCCGCTGATTTTAACAAACACATCGCGCGGGCGCGAGAATAACGGACCGATCACCCAGTTTAAGCCAGTGTACAAGCGCCAATCGGGGCTTGAAGTTCCATGAATCACTTCCGTACCGCCGCCGAAGTGGAACGCCAGCGCGTGATTGATATCGGTTTTTAGGCCAAGCA
>JANMVK010000182.1:0-3996 GCA_031392725.1 Pseudobdellovibrionaceae bacterium | reverse complement strand
GGCCGGACATAACTGAACTCCATTCATCAAAATTTTATAATAAGCCGGGGTGCCGACGCCGCCGCTGCCTGAGACAAACGCATTCACGTTGAGCAAGTAATTTCCCACGCCAAGTGTGACGGCCGGGGCCTGTTCAACTTCCACGGCTCCAATTCCGGTCGATGGATTGGCGTTGCTCTTAGTCAGAACGTCAGTCGCCGACCCGAATCGCGCGCTTTCATTGTAGAGATAAACATCGAGGTCGGCTTTTGTGCCCGCGCCGTTTTGATCCAAGTACTCCAAGCGGAAGGTGTAAGCTCCGCCTGCCGTGATTTTGATATGATAAAAATCATTGTTGCGGAACAAATCAGAGGGCGAGGTTTGGGACGTGTTGGCCACTGGAGTGATTGATTTGGTGTAGGTGGTGTTGACGAAAGTGCAAACGCCGCCGTCACTCGTCCTTTTGACAAAACTGGCATACTCGTCGGTATTGCCGTCTTGAAATTCCAGAGTTCTAATATTGGCCCAGTTGCTGGCTCCGAGAAGGCCCTGACCGTAATGGAGATGTCCCACGCTGCGGAAAGCCCAATCGGTATCGCTAAAGCTGTTGCTGGTTTTGGTGAGCGACGCCCAAATTTCATCGAACTGAGTCGCGATGTCATCCGCTCCGCCGTGAACATTCTCGGCCGAGACCGCATCCGTGGCATCCCACAACATTCGAGTGACCGAGAACTCGCGGAAATTCCCCTCGCCTTGCGCGGTCGGATTGTCGTTGCCGGTGGCGGCGGTTTCTAAATCAGCGTAGTAAATTAAATGAGTGCTGCCGTCGTCGTTGCCGAGCGTGTCCACATACAAGGCTTCATTGCGGACCGCAGCCTGAAAGAAATTGCCCCAGCCTTCGCTCCACGCCAGGCGCGGATCAATCACTTTGTCGCCATTATGAGACCCACCGGGCGAATCGGAGTTGAACATCGAGTCTTCCAAGAAATGACCGTACTCATGGATGACCACTGAGTTGTCAAAGTGGTCCGTGTCTGAGCTGTCCACATCACCGTCTTGCCCGCCCAATATAAATAGACGCGAGTATCCGGGGAGGTAAAAACTCAAACCGCTGGGCGATCCAAAATAACTATTAGGATTAAAACCTTTTTCCCAATAGGCCACCACTTTAGGAGCCACCGTGAAGGCGGGGCACCCGGCATGTCCGCCACAGGTGGCGCCGATTTGAGTTCGCAAGTAGTCATTGGCCTTTAACATTTGCTCGTAAATGTTAAAGGCGCCGGCGAGGAGTGTTCCCGAGGAGGTTGAGGTTGCGGTCATCGTTCCTAGGTTGGCGGTCGCGGCGGAAGGGGTCACCGAGGCCTGGAGCGAATAGAATAAATTTTGTTCGGGCCGGTTGAGCACCGAAGCGACCATAAAGGCATTGCTCGCGCGACTATTGATCGAGACTGTGTAGGTCGCTGAGCTTCGAGGCAGGATAAAGGAGAATGCGCCGGCATTGTCGGTTGTCGCGCACTGAATAACGGCACCTGAGCCATCGGTCACGCGGACTTCTGCCCGGCGAATAGGAAGGTTGGTCGCGGCATGAGTGCCTGAAGTAGAGGCGGAACCAAGGCCGCCCGATCCAGCGCCACTCACTCCCCACGGATTGCGCCGGGTGAAGGTGGCGGTGCCGCTCACTGTGGTGGTGAGGCCGCTGTAGGAAATGGTCGAGGCGCAGTAGGTGGCTTCCGCAGGACCCTGATAGGTCGGGCTGATCCTGCCGCCGGCCGCGACTGTGGACGAGTCCTTACTGGTGCACGCTGTGATGAAAGTTAGACTGATGACCAGCCAGAGAGACGCCCACATACATAGACTAATCGGCAGGATCAGACCTAAGTTTTAGGGTCTTTAGTATGTACAAACTTTAGCCAATGCGGCTCAGTTGTTGGACGGTGAGTTATAGGTTCTGGGCCGTCTCAAAGTGAGTCATATTGATAAAGTGGAAAAGGGATTTAATTCAGACGTTGCCTTTCTCGGCACCCAATATCATGTCCAGACTGAAGACTGGGGGAACACCAATCCCTTTTTGGTCAGCCGTGTGTTTCACAATGGCGCCGTGGTGAAATCGATAAAAACCGGCTACGCGGAAATCATGCGCGCCAGTCCGGTGACCGACAGCAAAGCCATTCGGCTTGCGATGAAGATCCAGCATCAGCAAATTCTGGACCTGCTGCTTTCTGGCAAACTGCTCTGAGCCCCTGTTAAACTAGAGGGGCATGATTTCATTCAGCCACGCTTACAAAGTCTTCGCCAATGGTTATCAAGGTCTGCGCAACGCCTCTTTCGAAATCGAAAAAGGGGAGTTTGTGTTTCTCACGGGCCCGAGCGGCGCCGGAAAAACCACGCTGTTCCGGTTGATCTCCGCGTTCGATCGGCCCACTTCGGGCCGCGTGACGGTGCTCGATGAAGATGTCAGCGCGCTGACCAACCATGAGTTGCCCTTATTCCGCCGCCGCATCGGCGTGATCTACCAGGATTTCCGTTTGCTGCGCGACCGCAGCGTGTTTGACAACGTCAGCATGCCGTTGATCGTGCGCGGAGACAGTAAGACTTTTATTGAAAGCCGCGTGCGCGAAGTGATTTCACAAGTGGGCCTCGATGGGCGGATTGAATCCATTCCCGAGGAGCTTTCCGGTGGAGAGCAGCAGCGGGTGGCCATCGCGCGCGCGCTGGTGCATCACCCCGGCGTGCTGGTGGCGGATGAGCCCACCGGAAACTTGGATCATGAAATGAGCGCCGAGATTTTCCGCCTGTTGGAACATGTGAACGCGCAAGGCACCACGGTTTTCGTCGCGACTCACGATACGGAACTGATTCGCCGCCGCTCTTACCGCGTGATGAACATTCAGGGCGGCGAGGTGCACACGTGAACGCCTATTTATTTCAGCATTTGTTCCGCGCTTGGCGCCGTCATTGGGTTTTGCAGTTGGCCTCGGTCACGGTGATGACGTTGGTGCTGGTGTTGGTGAATTTTTTATTCCTGGGTTACACCGCGTTTAACGACACCATCAACCAGTGGGGCCGCGGCCTGGAAATGATCGTGTATTTAAAGGAAGGAACCACAACAGAGGTTCTGGAAAAATTCCGCGGACTGCTGGCGAGCAGCGGGGAGTTCGACCAAATTCAGTTTACTCCCAAAGAAGAAGCCACCAAAAAATTCCTCACATCTTTAGGACCCGAATCACTGGAGCTGTTAAAAGATCCCAAGTGGAGTTCGCCAATTCCCTCGAGTTATGAACTGCGCCTAAGCCATAACATTCCGATCAACGCCCGGGTCCCGGCCTTACAGTTGTGGAGCGCCAAATTCAAAGCCATGGAATATGTTGATGACGTATTTTACGGCCAGGGTTGGGTGGAGAACTTCACCAGCTTTCTCACCAGTGCGCGGGGCGTGCTGGCGGTGATCTGGCTGCTGAGCTTGAGCGTCGGTTTGCTGATCATCAGCAATTGCATCCGCCTGTCGTTCTGGCAGCGGCGTGAGGAAATTGAAATTCTCGAGCTGGTCGGCGCCACCAGTAAATTTGTGCGCACGCCGTTTCTGCTTGAGGGCGCGATGCTGGGCGCGGTTTCGTCGGTTTTGTCGCTAGTGATGAGCTTTGGGTTTCATACACTTTTGCTGAACTGGCTGGCTAAAACTTGGACATTTTGGGTCGCGCTTGAGGCGATTCCCGCGCTCGACGGTTGGACCATCGTGGTGAATCTCGTGACCGCCATGACGTTTGGTTTGCTCGGCGCCTGGAATTGCGTGCGCAAGATCAACACCGGCTGGTCGGCCGCCGTGAGCTGATTATGATTCTAATTTTTTTAGCTCTCACACAGATCGCCTCGGCTGAAGAGGAGGCGCCCGCCGACGCCATTCAGGAAACCCGCAGCAGCATTTCTGAAACCGAAAAAAAGCAGCGCGAAGCGCTCTCGCACTTATTCGTGATCAACCAGCACATTAAAGACATTGCCAAGAAAAAGGCGCGCCTCAAT
>JANMVK010000095.1:0-3285 GCA_031392725.1 Pseudobdellovibrionaceae bacterium | reverse complement strand
AGCGATCAAGCGAACCACGCCGATGTTAAGATCATGCAAGATCAACTGGTGAAATTTGTGGAGAGCCACGTGGGGCCCAGCACATTTCGGGAGCTCACGCTCACAATAAGAGATTCGCGCGGCGAACTGATCGCCGGCCTTAATGGCCAGACCAACTGGCAGTGGTTGTTCGTGAAGCTGATGTGGGTCGGCGACGGGCACCGATACAAGGGCCTCGGCACCAAACTGTTAAAGTCCGCCGAACATGAGGCGCGCCGCCGGTCCTGCGCTGGCGTGTGGCTCGACACCTTTAGTTTTCAGTCGCCCGATTTTTATAAGAAGCATGGCTACGCGGAACTGGGGAAAATCGAAAACTATCCCTACGGCCACCAACGGCATTTTTTCTTTAAGAACATATAAGCAAAATCAATTGGCCACTTCAGAGACAGTGGCTCAATCTCTAAACACCTTTCGCCCTGTACTCGATTTTACCGTGTCTCAAAATGGCACAATCGCTGCTTTACCTAGTAGTCATGCGAACTTGGATGGTTGTTTTCGCACTATTTAGTATGGCGCCGCCGTGCTGGGCCGGCTCCATGGTTATCGATGGCCGGACGGTCAGCTGTTCGCGGGCGCGGCAGGTGGTCGACGATCCTGACCTTGATAATTTGGGAATGGCGGTTCCAGATCGCGGCCTACTGGTCATGAATTTGACCATGGCCCGCCGGTCTTCCCCTCAAGGTAAATGGTTTATCTTTTATCATGAGTGCGGACACCTTCACGGCAAGCTCGATGAAATGGACGCCGATGCGTTCGCCGTGGAAGTCGCGATTCGTGAGGGCTGGTATGATGCGCGCTTGCTCAACGAAGTCTGCCATTCGTGGGGACCTATTGATGCCAAGGCGTCGCGCACTCATCCGGCGCCGCGCGTGCGCTGCGAAGGATTGCAAACTAATATTGCTCGAATTGAAACTAAGCTCGGGACTCAGGTGGCGGCGGTCAACCCCCCATCTTACCCTTTGACGACACCTACCGGAACGTCACGGCCGCCGCCACCTTTATCTCGTGTGGAGCCGCAACCTGTGCCTCGAGCTCCGGCCCAACAAGCGGCCACTTCATCCTCGGGATTCTTAATCTCGGATGAGGCTCCCGCTTCGCGCTAAGATTTTCGTTCAATGTGAATTTGGTATTGAATATCGAGGCCGGTGATTTTGACCTTATCGCCGTGTTCGAGCGGCCCCACTCCTTCGGGAGTTCCAGTGAACAGCAAATCTCCGTCACACACCGGGAACCAAAGACCTACATCTTTCATAAGGAACTCAGGTCCCCAGCGCATGTCCTGACCCTGACCTTGTTGACGCACTTGTCCGTTCACCTCGATGGCGAAGGGCGCGGCCAACAACTTCTCCATTGATGAAATCTCGCGCCACGGCCCAAGAATGCAAGAGTTTTTAAAGACTTTAGCTTTTTCCCACGGTTGGCCCGCTTTCTTTAAGCGATTCTGCAGATCTCTGCGGGTGAGATCGAGGCCCATCGTGTAGCGTGAGGCTTTCCAAGCAGTGCCGGCGCGGCGGATTTCAAAAACCAATTCCACTTCGTGATGAACTTCGCCGTCCACGGGCAAATGCACCGGGACGCTGGGCCCGGTAGCGGTGAAAATCACGCTAGGGGGTTTGATAAAGTAAAGGGGCTCCTCGGGAATGGCGTCACCCAGCTCTATGGCGTGCTTTAGATAGTTTTTTCCCACGCAGATGACTTTATCCATATCCAGGCTTTAGCATATAAGGGTTGGGGGTACGAAGTGAAAACCAAAGCATTGCAGCCCGGCGATATTGTGGATGTGGTGGCACCGGCCAGCCGCTGCACGGATGGCGAATTAAAGGCGGGTTTAAAGTTTTTAAGGTCATTGGGTCTCAAGCCCCGGGTGTCGAAAAAACTATTCGCAAAGAAATCGGTGCTTTTTTCCAACAGTGATAAAGAACGGTTGAGCCAGCTAAAAAAAGCAGTGTATGCGCGCGATTCGCGCATGATCTGGTGTGTGCGGGGTGGCTACGGTTCGTTGCGCTTAATGCCCGAAGTGCGGCGATGGAAACGTCCGCGTGAGGCGAAGATTTTTTTAGGCTACAGCGACATCACCACTTTGCATGCGCATTTTAACCAGGTTTGGTCGTGGCCGACATTGCATGGTCCCATGCTTGAGCGCGCCGGAAGCGGGCGGATGTCGGCGGGGGAGAAGCGGGCGTTGTTGTCTCTGTTATTTGGGCGGACGGATAAGGTTGAATTTAAAAGTTTGAAAGCTTTGAACCGTGCCGCTCGCAAGCCGCGAACTATTAAGGGCACACTGTGGGGCGGCAATATGGCGGTGCTACAGTCGGCATTGGGAACTCCTTCGGCATTGAAACCCAATGGCCATGTTTTGTTTTTTGAGGATACGGGTGAGGCGCCCCACCGGGTGGACCGGATGTTATCGCAATTCGCGCAAGCGGGCTGGTTTAAAAATACTAAGGCGATAATTTTTGGCCACTTTTTGTTGGATGACTCTAAGTTGCGCCGGGATTTGTGGAATGATGTGATTCCGCGATTCGCCGCCTCGGTGAATTTTCCGGTGTTTAAGGGTTTGCCGGTCGGGCACAATCGCAAAGTTCAATTTCCGTTGCCGTTTAATACGGCGGTGGTTTTGAAAACGGGAGCACGGGCGCACTTGAGCGTTGCCTCCGGCATCGGTGGCGGGCAGGCGGCTGTCTCCCAAAGTAGCGTCCGAAAGGCGAACGGTTAGAATCCGTGAATGCCTTCGAGAAAAAACTCTCCTCCAAAATTAAAAATGAAGTTCCCGATCTTCAGGACATCACTCCTGGAGTGGTGGTGCAGGCCTGGGAGCGCGGCCGGTTGCGCGGCACCGTGCGGGCCGGAGACACTTACAAATATTACGATTTGGCTTCGCTCACCAAAATTATTTTCACGGCCACTGCAAGTATGCAGTATTTCACCGATCATCGCACGGAACTGCGCCGCCCGGTGCGTGAAAAATTGGAATGGCTGAAATTGCGGGCCACGCCTTACGATTTGCTCACACACACCGCGGGACTTGAGTGGTGGCTGCCCATGTACAAACGCTTTCGCGGGCCGATGATTCCCTACATGCGTTGGGCTCAGATGGAGCAGCAGTTGGCGAAAGTAAAACCCATGCGGCGGCATAAAGCGGTGTACTCGGATCCTGATATCTGGATGATGGGCGCTTTTCTACGCGAGGCCGCCGGTTTTGAATTGATCGATTTGTGGGCTGAAACCGCGGACCGGGCCGGCGTC